>CAIRRW010000494.1 GCA_903881065.1 uncultured Bacteroidota bacterium | reverse complement strand
ATTGAAAATATATTGCTTGTATAATATTATAAAAAAAAAATCTAATTATATTCATTTTGTTATTATCATTGCTCTATTAAGCAGTGCGATAGGTATAGCTCAAAATTATAATATTAAAAACTTTTCTATAAATGAAGGGTTACCTCAGCTGCAAATTCTCGACAATCTTCAGGATCATACAGGAGCCATTTGGATTGCTACTAAAGGAGAAGGCCTAAGCCGTTATGATGGTTTGAAGTTTATAAATTTCTCTACCTCTAATGGTCTGTTCAGTAATCAGGTACTTAGTATTTTTGAAGATCCTACTCAAACTTTATGGATAGGTACTTCCAAAGGATTGAACAAATATGTTAACAATAATTTGGTGAAAGTATCGGATTCTGATTTAAGCCAGGTGGCTATTAATTGCATATTTCAAGATAATAATGGAAATATTTGGCTTGGTACTCCTCATGGTATAATAATATATAACCTAAAAACATTTACATCTTTCAGTAAGAATAATATAATAGAAAAGAATTCCACAACTGTTATTAAACAGGATAAATTTGGAAATATATGGATAGGAACCGCCGGAGATGGATTGTATTGTTTTGATGGTAAAGAAATACTTCGGTTTGGTATTAAAGATGGATTAAATGATTTAAGGATTAGTGATATTCTAATAAATAACAATTCAATATGGGTATCAACCGATTGTGGTATTAATAGTATAGAAATAAATAAAATTCATTCGTCGCAGAAGAGCATAGATACAGTTAAAATAAATAACAAACCTTATCTTGAAAAAACATATAGGATCTATAAAGATTCGGTTGGCATTACATGGATAGGAAACAGCACTGGAGTATTAAAATTAGAGCAAGGTAAATCAAAACGTATTTCAAAAAACAATGGTTTGTGCAATTCCGCTATTAGTGTAATAATAAGAGATAGGGAAGGTAATATGTGGTTTGGCTCAATGGCAGGCGGATTAAGTAAATACCGAAATAATATGTTTATTAATATTAATAATAAGCAAGGTTTAATAAATGACGATGTAACTTCTATATTAAAAGATAGCAGAGATAATGTATGGATAGGTACTAAGGCTGGCGGCGTTTCTAGATTAAATTATAAAGCCTGGATATCAAAGGATACAATACTATTTCAAAATTATACTTCGCAGAAAACAGCTTTGGCGTCCAATGCAATTACTGGAATTTGTGAAGATAAAAAAGGCAATATATGGTTCTCCACTTTTGCTTCCGGAGTAAGTAAATTTGATGGAAAGGAATTTGTAAATTATGATACCCATAATGGATTGGCGGGTCAACAAATTATATCAATACTTGCCGATAGACAAGGAAATATTTGGATTGCCCATGAAAAAGGTGTTGATAAATATGATGGAGAATCATTTACTTTACTTGGCAATTCTCAAGGTTTTCCTTCGCAAGAAGTAAGTGCACTTTACGAGGATGATTTGGGGGATATTTGGTTTGGATTATCTGATAGACTTATAAAATATGATGGTACTTTATATACTACTATCTCGCGTTCAGGCGAATTTCCGCAGATAAAGAATATAATCAAGGATAAATACGGCAATATTTGGTTCAGCAGCGATGCAGGCGCAACTGTTTTCAATGGAAAAATTTTTAGAACAATCACAGAAAACGATGGGTTAAGTTCTAACTCGGTAGCGTTCATTCGTCCTGATGCCAATGGTAATTTATGGATGGGTACAAACAAAGGGTTGGATAGATTGAGTTTGAAGGAATGGGCAAATCAGAAAGGAGTTGTATTTACACATTTTATAAAAGAAGAGGATTTTACTGGAGGCAATTTTAATACAAATGCTTTTTATATGGAGAATGTTGGTAAGTTATGGGCAGGCACTTCTAATGGAATAATAATATTTGATCCGAAGCTAGAAATAAAGAATAGTGTGGAACCTAAATTAAAATTAACTGGAATACGTTTGTTTTTTGAGAACTTTGATTTTAGTAAATATTCGGATAGCTTAAAAAATGGAATACCAGAGAATTTGAAATTAGATTACGATAAAAATCACATTACATTTGATTTTATAGGTATTTCTCAAACATCACCTACAAAAGTTAAATATGAATATAAGTTAGATGGTGTTGATATAAATTGGACACCGGAAACATCAGAAACATTTGTTACGTTTTCAAATCTTGCTCCCGGAAAATATACCCTATTATTAAGATCAAGGAATTGTGATGGAGTTTGGAATACAAATCCTCTTTCATATTCATTCGAAATAATTCCTCCGATTTGGAAACGTCCATGGGTTTACATTATTATTCTATTAATAACGATTTCTCTTTTTTATGTTTTAATCAGAACTCGAGAACGAAGGTTAAATCACTCCAAAAAATTATTGGAAAATCAGGTTACCTTAAGGACAAAACAATTGTTTGAAGAAAAAGAAAGGCTTCAAGAGGCATATACAGAAATTGATGAAACAAAGAAAAATATAATTGACAGTATAAATTATGCAAAAAGAATACAAGATGCTTTGACTCCATCAAATGAAACAATGAAAAATATTTTACCTAATTCATTTGTTTTATTTAAACCAAAAGATATTGTAAGCGGTGATTTTTATTGGATGGAACAATGGGGTCATTATACCCTGATAGCAGCAGCTGATTGTACTGGGCATGGAGTCCCTGGTGCTTTCATGAGTATTCTAGGTCATAATGTATTAACTCAGGCAGTAAATGTTTTTGGATTGTCAAAACCTGCTTTAATATTAAATGAAATTAACAAACAATTATCAGAGACATTAAATAGGAATTCAGAAGGATATAAAGTAATGGACGGAATGGACATTGCACTTTTTTCAATCAATTATAATAAATCTACTATGGAATTTGCAGGTGCTAATAATCCATTATGGATTATTAGAGATAATGAGTTGATTGAAATAAAAGGCAATAGATTTCCTATTGGAGTTTATTTTGATGAAGGACTGCAGAAATTTACCAATCACGAATGGGAACTACAGAGAGGTGATATTGTTTATATATTCTCTGATGGATATGCTGACCAGTTTGGAGGTCCAAATGGAAAGAAATTTAAATATAAGCCTTTACAAAAAATCATTCTGGATAATCACAAAAAAAATCTTGCTGAACAAAAAGAAATTTTGGATAAAGCTTTTGAAGATTGGAGAGGTGATTTGGAGCAAATAGATGATGTATTGATAATTGGAATAAGGATATAGTAGTTTCTGAGTATAAAATAATCTTTTTTTTTGGAAAGGGAACCTAATATAGGTAATAATTATTTTACACTTTCCAAGGGAATTTCATTAAATGTAGTCGGTTCATAGTATTTAAAAATCATACTGATTTTCTTAGTAAGATTAAACAGTATTTATCAGTTTCCCATTTTTAATGAAACCCTAATGCATTTTTTGCGTTTAATAGCAATATATATATTTAACAGTATGAAACAAACTAATAAAATTGGCTATAAATAATTAAACTTAGATT
>CAIRRW010000493.1 GCA_903881065.1 uncultured Bacteroidota bacterium | reverse complement strand
TGAGATTGTAGTTTGGGAAGTGAATGGGTTAGGAAAAATTGAAATAGTAAACTCTTCCTCTTTAATATCTGGAACTGATAGAACTGTACACAACCCTGTTACTTGCAATGGAAAATTGCTATTTGTGTAATTTCCAATACCTAATTGACCGGAATCATTCTTCCCCCAAGCCCATAAACTGCCATTATTTTTTAAAGCAATTGTATGATACCTTCCCCCAGAAACAGCTGTGATACCTGTAAGTGAACTTACTGGCACTGGCACATTGCTATCGGTAGTGTTTCCATTGCCTAATTGACCAAAACCGTTATATCCCCAAGCCCATACTGTGCCATCATTTTTTACTGCAATACTATGATTCCAACCTCCTGCAATAGCTATGATTCCAGTAAGTGAAGTTACCTGAACCGGTACATCACTCCATGTATTATTCCCATTACCTAATTCGCCTTCTATATTTCTTCCCCATGTCCACAGCGTACCATCGCTTTTTATAGCAAGAGTATGCTCATACCCTCCTGCAATAGCAATTATGCCTGTAAGCGAACTTATCTGAACAGGTACATTGCTGTTTGTAGTACTACCAATGCCTAATTGTCCATAACCATTGAATCCCCAAGCCCACACTGTACCATTATTCTTTAAAGCAATACTATGACCTTCGCCTCCGGCAATTGCTATAATGCCAGTTAGCGAACTTACCTGAACAGGTACATTGCTGTTAGTACTGTTTCCATTGCCTAATTGACTATAAAAATTGGATCCCCATGCCCACACCGTTCCATCATTCTTTAATGCAAGGCTATGATTACTGCCACTTGCGATAGCTTTGACATTAGTAAGCGAACTTACCTGAACGGGACTGTTGCTATTGGTATTATTTCCATTACCTAATTCCCCATCTAGATTATATCCCCAATCCCATACTGTACCATCATTTTTTAATACACAAGCATTATAATCTCCTGAAGCAATAGATGTGATACCTGAAAGTGAACTAAGTTGCACAGGAACATTGCTACTTGTATTATTCCCAGTACCTAATTGCCCATAGCCATTAGTTCCCCAAACGCGAACTGTACCTGTATTACATACTGCAGCGGAATGAAATTCTCCAGTTGTAATTATTTGTGCAGATGAGTGTACCGTATATAATAAGTTTGCTGCAAGTACAGTTGCTGATAAAATTGTAATTGTTCTATTCATATTGTTATTATTTATTTTGATAATCTTAATTAATTTACTCACGTCAACTCCCTGAATAAATTAAGGAAGTTGACGTAATTGTTTATTGATAAATCAACATAACAAAAGTAAATTGCATTCTACATTAAGTAAAAAGTAAAATGGGCTTAATAGAAATTCTTCAGGAGAAATTTATTTATCTGAAAAACTATCAGCTATATATACATTGTCTCCACCTTGGTTCATACATTCTTGCTTCGCTCTGCTTTCTGCATCTGCAAGGCTTTTATATCCTGCTGCTGCTCCTACTGCCTGTCCTCCATCTGATTTTCTGCCTACTGCAATTGCACCAAAACCTTTTGTAGAAGTAGAAAGTACTGAATATGGCGATTTCCCTCCATGTTCGATACATTTGTTGTATGCACAATTTGAAACACTGTTATTTCCGTAACAATAACCATAAGCCCCATTAGTACTGCATACATAAACAGAAGTCTGTGCTTTTAATAAGTTCCCTGCTAATAGAAAAGTAAATAAGCATAAAGTAATATATTTCATTTTCATTCTATTGTTGTCAGTGATTATAGTGCTGACTCCGCACTTCAATTTTTCCCCACTCCTATGGCTTGTGAATTCGCCCCGTTTTTTTAAGTGAGTTCTGGACTTCACTTGTATTTTAGTAATCAATTTTACGTTCTTTATAATCTGTCGTCCAGTCAATATTATATTTTAAACCAGGACTTCCTGGCTTTCCTCCTTTTCCGGTTGATACTCTAAAAGTAAACTCACGCCATTTGCCAGCCGGAATAACTTCATTACTTATATCAACGGACCCGGACTGCCAGCATGAAGTATAGTCTCCATTATTTTGATACGCAGAATTTGGTTTAATGGTAACAGCAAAATTATTTCCATTTGAAATAAAAATATGATAAGTATATCCCCAGCATGTCGCTGCATCCGATTGAAAATCGGAAACCAACCTCCAGGTAACCTCTACCTTGCCTTTTGATTGTAACTTATAGTCGCCTTGTGCATGAGATACACTCATTATAAAACTGAATAAAACTAAAATAACTAATCTTTTCATTTCATTTGTTGCGTAGTCGCCACATTTAATTTAAGCTATTGGCTTTGGTTATAACCCCGTTTTTTATAGTGGGTTCTGAACTCCACTTTGTTTATTCTATGACATAAATTTTATATAACCTTCAAGCTTTAGTTTTAGTTTATACTTAGAATCACTCACAATGAGCGAAAGATGCCTTACATTTTTCTTCAACCAAGTTTCTTAACAGATTAAAACATGATCCTGTATAAGTTGCTTTAACGTCATAATCTTTTTTATACATAACGCATACAAACCAAGGTTCATCTTTCTTTATTGTAAAATGAATTTCAGTACCTGATGCAAAATCATCATTTAATTCTTTAGTTGGATAAAGTGGTTTACCATTAGAATGATAATAGTTAGCAATTAAATGCTGAGTACCCTTATTTTTAATATGTACTTTAACATCTGAATTAGGCAATTCGGGACGAACTTTCTCATATTCAACCGAAATTTCATCTGCTGCTTTGCTGCAAGCCGGACTAAAAACATGATTCTGTGCGAATGAATTTGGAATAGAAAGCAATACTGCTGCGCTAACCAATGCTACAATTAACTTTTTCATTTTATTTAAGTTTATACAAATATACCTTATTTAATTCATTACCCCTATTCCCTCAAACAAAAAAGCGTTTCACCGTTTCAAATAAAAAAGTCCAAAGTTGGCTCCACTGCTAACTTCGGACTTTTTACTTTATACTTGTAACTTGTCCTACAAGCTCTTCTTCATCAAAATAGTTACTGATATATTTTCATTTTCTACCAGTGTAATCACTTTTGTATAATCATCATACATAAGGTGAGTAGCCAATAGATTCTGGTCTTTCATCAAAGTGGTATTAAATTCGCCTGCGCCTTTAATATCGGTTATTGTACTGTTTTTACCATTTTCCAAACTTACATCCACACCTTCTATGGCTACCGAAGTATCAATATCGAGTACTGTTACAGTAACTGCCTTGGTACTTCCGGTGAGTGCATATATTACGCCATACAGCCTGCAAGCTGCACGGGCTGTGGCAGGCGGCAGTTCGTTGTTAACTGTTTCTACTTCGTCCCATACTTTTTTTATTACCGCATCGCTCTCCACATTCATTGCTGTTAAATCCGTAACCGAAGTATTATAGGCTTCTGTGGCTGTATTTTGTGTATCCGATGCTTTGCCTGCTTCAATAAAATCGCTTCTTATTTCTGCTAAATCAGGGTTTGTCATCGGAGTACCACCATCAGTAATTCGGTTGGTTTCGCCAGTAACAAGATTTTCGGCTACCAGCAGAATCTCGGCATCAGTAGTCATTGGCGGCACATTGCCGGTGGTAACATCCAGTTTATAATAAGCGCGGTCTTCGTTCGTGAAACCGTTTTTACCTCTTAAAATACCAAAGTTAAATACCTGAATAAACTGCGAACTGCTCATTGCGCTTGCATTATCAGCCATTGATTTGCCGTTGGTAGCTTTTACCATAGCTGTTTTATTTTTCACTACCAAGTCCTGCTGCTCTTTGTTGGCAGGCTGTGCAGCATTAAGCCTTGCAGCAGTAGTTAATGTTAAAATACAGGGTGCGGGCACACTGTCGTTTTTCTTTTTTGCTGCATCCAATGCTTTTCTGCGGTTAACATTGGTATTCGGAATTTGTCTAGTTTCTGATGACATGATTTTTTATTTATTTA
>CAIRRW010000492.1 GCA_903881065.1 uncultured Bacteroidota bacterium | reverse complement strand
GGTGTTTTTCAAAGCCAAAAATATTAGTGATGCTGGATACATAATTTATAAAATCTTCACTTTTAAGGATTATGATTCGGAATTTCCACTATCATTCTTAAGAGTAAATGAGGCCTCTAGTTTATTTGTAAATCTTGGATTGTTGGCAATATTCTTAATATCCGATTCTTTTATGGATAAAATGATTAAACAAAAAACTTATTTTGGAAATAGAAAATTAGGTTTAATAACATTCGCTACAATATTTTCGTTTATACTTTTATTTGGTCATTTTAGCGATACTAACTTTATATACTTTCAATTTTAATGAAAAGTCAGGAATTTATAAAAAACGGGTTTTATTTCTTGATAGTTAGTGTGCTAATTAATTTTACTCTATTAACTTTAATGTGCAAAATGTCATATGATGGCAAACCCGCAATTTATAGAACAGCAGATGTTTATAAGTTAAAAGGCGGAAATAGCTTTCAGAAATTTCAGGAATTTGATAAAGATAAAAAGTATGACATTATAATTATAGGCTCATCACATGCCAATAGTAGCTATGATCCTCGCAATTTTCAGAAAGCAGGATTAGGTATGTATAATCTAGGTACTAGTGGGCAAACACCTTTAAATACTTACTTTGTTGCTAAAAATTATATAAAATCGGATAATTGTAAAATGGTTCTGTTTGATATTTATGATGGCATTTTCAATAGTAATGGCTTTGAATCGTCATCTGATTTGATACAAAACATTTCATCGAATAAGGCAGCTATTGAGATTGCAGGAGGCTTCACAAATCCTCAAGTAATTAATATGCTTGCTCTTAGATTTATTAATTCAAACTCGGAGCCTGCATTTTTGGATAGTACTTATGTTAAAAATGGGTATAGCGAAAATAATGATACCATTAAATATTCTCTCCCTTTTGATGAGTACGAGAACAGAAACACTCCTAGTACTTCGCAAATCAAATATCTTGAGAAAACTATAAAATATCTTCAAGAAAAAAATATCAAAGTAGTACTTACTTCTATTCCGTTACCAAAGGAAATTAGTAAATCGGAACACAAAAAGCTCGCCGAACTTATTTCGGAAATTGCAAAAAAATATTCGATTAATTACCTCGACTATTCATTTAATTCTAATTTTGACACCGAACTGAACTTTTATGATTCACATAATTTGAATCAGGACGGAGTGAACTTATACAATAAAATCCTACTACAGGATTTGCGTAAAATGAATTTAATAAAGTAGCAAGGTATATGTTGATTTCGGTAGTTATTCCATGTTATAATTCGGCAGAAACATTAGAGGCTTGTCTAAACTCTTTGTTTGATCAAACATACAGAGATATAGAGATTATCTGTATTGATGACGGATCTACAGATGATACAAAGAATAAATTAACTTCATTTAAAAAAACCTCTCCATTCCCATTTTATATTATTAATCAGGAAAAACATGGGGCAAATTTTGCCCGGAATAAAGGCCTTGATGTATCAAATGGTGATTACATCCAGTTTATGGATTCGGATGATTATTTACTTCCTACTAAAGTTGAGAGCCAAGTGCAGCTTATTTCAACCAACCCCAATATTGATTTAATAATTGCTCCTTACGAGAGCAGAAATAGTAAAGCAAAACATATTTTTGAGGTGAACGCAACCGATTATTGGCTTGCATTAATTGTTGGCAGAGCAGGATTTACATCTTCCAATTTATTCAGAAAACAAATTATAAATGACGTTGGAGGTTGGGATGTATCCTTAAAGAGTAGTCAGGAAACGGAATTATTGTTTAGAATATTTCAGAAATCGGATAGAATATGCTTTTCTGAAAAAGTTGAAACAATAAAAAACCAACGTTCGGCAGGTTCAATTTCTTCGGAGGATAAAGCTGCGAATTGGGAAAGAGCGATACAGCTTAGGATTGATATATGGGATTATTTAAAAAGAAATAATTTGTTAACCATTGAAAGAGAAATTGGGTCGAAACAAATAATTTTTGATTGTATAAGAACATTATATTATGTTGATTCCCGAAAAGCGCTTCAACTTTATAAAAAACATATCAAAGGGAAATATAAACCAGTAAAGTCGATTGCAACGTCTAGTTTGTTCATTTCTTTAAATAATATATTGGGATTTGGACTTACTCAACGATTATTCTCCTTTTTAAGAAAATAGACTAGTAATGCTTTCCTAATAAGTCGATATATTCTACTGAAATTTCTATACGGGCAATTTATTTACCAAACAAGGGAGTAATAAAATGTATTTAGGGGAGAAATAAATAATCTCGGTACGTAAAATAATCATTCCGGGATATAAAAGAAAGATTCTATTACGTAAAATAATCATTCCAATGCATAAAATAATGATTCTAATACGTAAAATCATCATTCTTTCATATAATATAATGATTCCTATGCGTAAAATAATCATTCCTATACGTAAAATAACTATTCCGTTATGTAAAATAATGTTTTCCGTAACTCTAATATGATTAATCTTTAGAAGAAAGAGAGTTTAAAAAGTAATCACACTTAAATAATGCCGATCCGTTTTTTACCTTTGCCCTAAATGAATATAGCTTACCTGATACTTGGAGGAAACAAAGGAGATAAAATGCAGAATCTTCAATCCGCATTAAGATTAATTGAAGTAAGAGTAGGTGAGATTCAGAAAAAATCAGGCATTTATTCTACGAAAGCTTGGGGCAACCTAAATCAACCAGACTTTATTAATCAAGTTGTTTGTATTGAAACAAAACTTAAAGCTGAAGAATTGTTAAATAAGTTATTGAATATTGAAGAGGAATTGGGACGCACTCGCTCCGAACAAAAATGGATGGAAAGAACCATGGATATTGATGTTTTATTTTATAATTCGGATATAATCAATACAGCCAATTTAACCATTCCTCATCCTTATATTAAAGATAGAAAGTTTGTGCTGATTCCTTTGGTTGAAATAGCCGACGATTTTATACATCCGGTATTAAATAAAAGTATCGCAGATCTATTGAATGAATGTGAAGATAATTTGGAAGTAATCATGGTTCATTAGTTAACTTATTTATATGTTCATTAGTCAATACACAAATGGAGTGTTAAAAAACCAACCAATAAACCAGTGAACTAATATTCAAATGAACCAGTATAATTTTATATGTATTGAAGGTAACATTGGTGCAGGAAAAACAACATTAGCT
>CAIRRW010000491.1 GCA_903881065.1 uncultured Bacteroidota bacterium | reverse complement strand
TGGTGAGCCAATTGGCGTATAAATGTAGTATTGCTTTGATGATGATGTCCATTGATGTCCACACATCACAGTGCCATCAGGTAGATTGATAAGACTAAAATACTGGCAAGCATCATTTATACTCGTATTCCCATCTGGTGCAAGCACAGGTGTATATGTTTGGGTTAAATAATCAAATTCGTAAAAAAAAGTTGGAGATGGAGAAGTATTATTTGGAAGGGAAGGTTCAGAGGAACAAGCAAACAATATTTTTCCGTTAGCCATCATTACTGCTTGTGCATCTGGCAATCCTTTTCCACCTGGAATGTCAGGACCAGGAGTCCAACTTCCATAGGTTGTGTCTCCGGAAGGTGTATAGAAAGCAGTTTTATGAGTGGAACCGAAGAAAAATGCTCTTCCATCAGGCAACATCAATGCAGCACCTGTTTCTTTCGCGATAGAATCATACAATTGAACAGGGAGACTTGCATCTGCAACCCATCTATTAATTGCAGGAATATACCTTTCTGAGGTCTTGATAGTGCCATCATAAACAGCATAATCATTACGAGATGGATCAACAAATAATATACTATTATCTGGAAGTTTAATCCAAACAGATTCGTTATGTATGCTCTTGCAAGAAGGTCCTGAAGAATAAGTATTGGCAGCAGGGTCATAAATTTTTGTTGTTCTGCAATAAGGAGCATAATCAAAATTTACTATTGCCTGAAGTACTTTACCGTCAGGTAATATTCCAACATTTGCATCGCTAATTGAAACACCTGGATTAGCACATGCGGTCCAAATATTTGTAACAGGATTATATGTTTCGGCATGAGACCCTTTGTTTTCTCCATCTGCTCCGTGCTCACCACCCGCAATATATATCCTGCCATCCTTTAACATTTGTCCTGAAAAGCAAGTACGTTTGGTTATCATAGGGTTGATTGTTGTCCATGTGCCATTAACATAACTACCATTATTTGGTGTTAATCTATCCCAGACATTTCCATAATCAGAGGTATTAGTTGTAGCTTTACAAATTACAGAACCATCAGAAAGCAGCATGATAACATCATTGTTATAATTAGGTGCAAGATTAGCAACAGGTGTCCATTGTGCTGTACCTTGAAAAGTGAGTGAGATAAATAGAGTACATAGAATAACAATTAAGTTACCCGATTTTATTCCGAGAAGATTGGCGAAAAAGTTCTGAACTCCTTTGTTGGAACTGTTTTGTTTTGTGATTTTTTTCATCATTTTTATAATTAATTGTTTATAATTCTTACCTATGGGAATGCATTGTAACCATATTCTCAACTAGCAACTTGAGTTAATTATTCTAATTGTTAAAACTATTGATTCTGTGTTTTTTACTAGAGCAACATGATAATAATAACAAATCTAACTTGTTATTTGATGGTTAAAGAAAATATATGTATGATTTTAGTCATAAAATGTACTGTTTCGCAGTTATTTAACTGTAAATTATCAACAATTTAACTGTAGTGTGGCATAAATGAGAGGAGGAAGATGATGTGAAGAGGGGGAGTCGTGCTATTTTCGGCACGGTTAATGTGCCTTTTGTATTTATTTATTACCCTTTCGCCTAATCAATAAACTTAATAACCATGATGCACGAATACATGATAATACCTTTGCGAGCCTTTATAATAGCCGTTATAAAACGCAGGAAGTATAAAGGCATACTGGAAGCCGATGATATACTAAATGATTTATTTATCGAATTTAAGGATGCTGATTATACGCTGGATGATTATAAAATGGAAGTGAATGCAAAACTAGTAATAGAAGAAAATATTGACCGGAATTTTAGTTTACCTTTCGAGATACGCGAAACAAACAGTGAAAACAGTGTAAGTTACACCAAAAACAAACGCGCTACTGATGCCCTATACAAAGCCAAACACAACAAACAAAAATGCGATTGGGAGAAGAAGGAAAAGAAAACTAACTTTAAGTATCGCCTTAAAAGAATGGCAGGGCAGGTGGCAGCACGATTTTTTTATAATAAAAGGCGCGACAGCTTAGAACCGCAACTTTGTCTGCTTGCCTCACACAGCAAATGTATCAGACAAAAAGTACTTAATCAATATCAACAATCCAATGTTTGCCCTTTGCAGGAGCTATTCAGCCTGATAAAAGGAAAGTGTAACCGAAAATAAAAGCATACTGCTTTTTTACTCGTTTAAATTTTTAGATTCTTCGTTTCGCTCTCAATGACACACTAATACTATAAGTATAAATAGAAAAGGAAGACGGCAAAAACCGTCTTCCTTTTCTATTTTCTGATACCCAACCAAACCTTTCTTTCAGAGCGAAGCGAAGAATCTAATCTCTCCTTTTCTCAACATACTATTATTAAACGCTTTGATTGTATTTCGGAGCGTAAAACACCACTTGTGTAGGCAGGATTTCAATAGAGCGGCGCTGACTAACAACGGAGCGGCTGTGACGAACGGAAAAGCCGCTGAGGATAACGGTAGCGCGGCGCAGGCGAACCAACCAGCCACTGCGACGAACGGAAGAGCCGCTTAGGATAACTTTAGCGCGGCGCAGACGAACCAACCAGCCGCTGTGACGAACGACAGAGTCGCTGAGGATAACGGTAGCGCAGCGCAGACGAACCAACCACCCGCTGCGGTGAACGG
>CAIRRW010000490.1 GCA_903881065.1 uncultured Bacteroidota bacterium | reverse complement strand
CTTTATTCCACGTTTCAAACGTTTCCTTATATCTATCCATTTTGAGTTTTGTTAAATGACTCATAATATCATAACATCTTCAATCACAATAATACTAAATTATTTATTAATGCGCTTTACAAAAAACAATCTCAACTATTTCAATTACTATTTCATTTTGATTTAAACTCAATTTTAATTATACGAATCTATCTCCTTATTTGAAATCATATGTTCTTGAACTAAGTTTGTTAGCTCTTATTATAAGTTCAGATGCTCTTGAGTTAAGTTTAAGTACACATGAACTAAGTATAGATGCTCGTGAATTAAGTTCAGATGCTCGTGAATTAAGTTCAGATGCTCTTAAACTAAGTATAGATGCTCGTGAACTAATTTCAGATGCTCTTGAACTAATTTTAAGAGCTCGTAAACTAAATTATGATGCTTCTTATTTCAAATTTAACACTGAATAAAAATAATTTGCGATTCCCTATTTTGAATTTACTGAAGCGTTGTAGTTGCTATTAACAGATGATTGTAGCCTGTTGTTTAAAAATATAAATTCTGATTTCGCAATTGGTTTCGAGCAAATAATAATTTGTAACCAGTGAATTATACAAGTATTTTAATTTACGGTGTAAGTGATTTGCTCTCGAACATCATCACTTTTGTACCGTCATCATAATTAAGTGATGATATAAATTAAAGCAAATGAAAAAAATAATCTCAAAATCAATTGAATTTTCGGAAGCTGAAACAGGTCTGAAGGAAAAACAAGTACAGGAAAATGTATTGGCCTTGCAGCGCCAACATGTTATTAGAGAAATTACCACCGGCGGCATAGTGCTTATTATGCAACAGGCAGGTAACAAAAAGGAAAAGAAGGAAACAGTGGTTGCAAAACGCCTTACTATTAAGGAAAAAGCTGCTATTGTTGCCAACACTAAAAGGGAAGTGAAAGCACTAATGGGTTTGCCTCCTGCACCATACGAAATAATAATTCCGGCACCGGCTATGAGCAATCTTAGCGCTGCAGCACTTTGCCAACTAACGGCTCCATTATTTATTACTATCGGATCAATATCAGAATTTGCAGGCGCAAATCCATCAGTTGGCTTATGTCAGGCATTTTACGATGAATTGTTTCCATTGTCAAACATAGGGCGTAAAATAAGCTCAAGCGACAAAACAAAACGGGATACACTGGTAAAACAATTACGGGATAATTTTCTGGCTTGCCTGCGCAGTTGTGCCCTCCTCGCGAATGGTAATCTTGCATTATATCAATTAATAGGTTCGCCGGTGAAACGCAAATCTACCCCTAGCGGCGGTATTTTAAAAGCAGTGGAATTTAAACTCAACCTAATGAAGGGTAGAGGCAGCGTAGGTATTTCAACAAAGAAGATGAAAGGCACTAAAGGTTTTATTGTTCGCTGGGGAGTTGGTACTTATAATCCAACTACATGGAACAGTCAGTCAGGTGGCGCTACACAAGTAGTGTCGAGCGGTTTTTTGCCCGGTGATTATGTGTATTTTGTAATGATTGCTTTTAGAAGTGACGGCACCGAAGGCAAAATAGCAAATGTACAAGGATGCAATATTCCGTTCGCATAAATTAATTAACCATTGCAATAATAAACTCCCGCTGACCGAAAGGTTGGCGGGAGTTTTATTTTGTATTAATTAAATATGATACGTTTTTGGAATGGTAAAATAAAATGTACTGCCATTATCTAATCCCGACTCCACCCATATTGTTCCTCCATGCATTTCTACTATTTTTTTGCAGTTAGATAATCCAATACCTGTTCCTTCATATTCGCTTGTAGAGTGAAGTTTCATAAATAACTGAAATACTTTTTTATGAAATTTAGCATCAATTCCAATTCCATTATCCTTAACCGAAAAGATATATTCTCGATCATTTTCCGAACAGGAAATGGTGATAATAGGCTTCACTTCTTTTTTTCGATATTTTATCGAATTGCTAATCAGATTCTGAAAAAGAGATTTGAGTTCTACTAAATTGCCATTAATAACAGGCAGTTTTTCAATTTTTATTTCTGCTCTGCTTTCTTCAATTGAATTTGCCATGTCCTTCGTTATCAAAACCAGCATGGCATTGCAATCAATTTTAGTCGGTTTTTTATCAAAGCCTATTCGCGAATATTCCAATAATCCTTTAATAAGGTGTTGCATTCGCTGTGTGGCTTGAGAGATAAATTCCAAGTAGTCATCTGCATCATTATCTATTTTTCCTGCATATTTACGCTTGAATAGTCCTGCATAATTGCTAACTGTTCTTAAAGGTTCCTGCAAATCATGCGATGCTAAATAGGCAAATCTTTCTAGTTCTTCGTTTTGAATCTTTAATAATTGTGTTTGTGCTTCAATTTTATTAGAAGAAATTATTTTATCTGATACATCACGTATAGCTGCTGCTATAAGTGTTTCATCCTCCAGCTTTATAGGGCTTAGACTTATCTCCACATAAAATTCACTGCCGTCTTTTCTACGCGCACTCAAAATATTGCGGGTATCCATCTCTTTTTTCTTCGGTTCGTTGATATAATTATTCCTTATACCTATATGGGTGTGATGAAACCGTTCAGGAATAAATATTTCAATTTCTTTACCCAATAATTCCTCTGGTTTATAACCGAATAGTTTCTCAATCCTTTCATTTGCAAGGATTATTTTACCAAAGTGATCGGAAATAATAATGCCATCATGCGAAGTGTCAAATACTGCTTTGAATATTTCTCCTGCTTTCATAAAGTATTAATTCTGTTGATTATTAATAGAAATATTTATTTTGACTTTTACTACCTATGATTAATAAAGTATAATATGTAATTGTATTTATTCACTAAAAACTCATTAATCGGTTCAAATTTAGTTAAATTTATTTTGATTTAAAATAATAAAAATAAAAGGCAAAGTAAAAGAAGCCTAAATTCAAGTGAGTGAAAAAATAATTGCTCAATGATAATTTATTTCTGGTAATGATTGCTTTTAGAGACAACGTTACTGAAGGTAAAGTAACTAATACATAGTGTTGTATTATTCGGTTTATTTAAATTAATTTATCATAGTAATAATAAACTCCTTCTGCCTGAAAGGGTTAAGGGGATTTTATTAAACATTTAATCATGTTATCCTCCACCGATCTGCCATTCTCAAGAAATCATGACAAGCTAATATTATAATGAAGATGGGAGAGATGATAATTGAAATTCATAATAGTAATTATATTTTATATTTTATGCGGTTACATCATCAGGTGTATTTCAGTACCATGCTCTTAATGCTTTTTTCTAAGATGATTGATCTAGGATTAATATGATAAAAATCAGTATCAGTTTATAAAAATAAATGTTGAAACGTAGAGTTAATTAGATAAATTTGCAAGAAATAACCAGCTAAATAACATGAAATTAAAATTCACTTTCCTTCTATTTCTTTCTATTTATACTACTGCTTTTGCACAATGGAAACCTACAAGTGGTTTATTCAGCGGTGAAGTACACTCGGTAATTGTTAGCAACAATGAACTTATTGTAGGTGCAAAACAAATATATAAATCATCAAACAATGGCCGAACCTGGTTTGTTAGCAACAATGGCATCACTGCTGCTGTAACGGCAATCCGTGGCATTGTAAAAATAAGTACCACACTTGTTTCAATAACTAATGCAGGTGTGTTTTATTCTGCTGACAACGGTAATAACTGGACACAGGCTGCCGGTACTTCCGGCCTGAATATATGGGGAATAATAGTAAAAGGCACCAATGTTTTTATTTCTACTGATGCTAATGGGCTTTATAAATCAACTGACAATGGCCATACATGGGCCACTGCAAATACCGGATTAAATATATCGGTGGCATACAGGTGCTTTGCAATACGTGGTACCGACTTATATGCAGGCAGCGATGGATATGGTATTTATAAATCAACTACTGATGGCGCTTCGTGGACTAATGTAAATACTGGGCTTCCCGGGAGTTATTATGCTATAGCAGCAATGGCTGCCGAAGGAAACACATTGTTTGCTGGTACTACAGGGGCAGGAATGTATGTTTCTACAAACGGTACCAGCTGGTCGGCAATAAACAATGGCATTTCGTCCTCTGAAGACGTTATGGGAATAGGCGTAAACGGTACGTCGGTATATGCAAGTACGTTTACAGGTACATTATTAAAAACAACTGATTATGTCAATTGGAATGCAGTAAGTATAGGTACTTATACGGTTACTCGTTTCGAAACATTTTTTAAGAATGGCAGTGATTTTTATGTAGGTAGCTGGGGCGGTGCAGCCACTGGCGAAAAATGTTATGGAGTATTTAAAACATCTGATGATGGTACCACCTGGCGACAGGTAGGAATTACGGATTATCCTGTATCATGCATCGAACCATCGGGCAGCAATATACTCGCAGGCACTTATGATGTAAGCGGTAACTCTTCCCGTGCCTCTATTTTTAAGACTACTGAAGCAGATACTACGTGGAATTTTTCTCTTGGTGGACTAAGTACTGGAAACGTTACTGCATTAAAATCAAGTGGTGCAGTAGCCTATTTATTTGATGAAGAACTGCCGGGCTCTTGTCTGGTTTACAGGTCTACTAACAATGGCAATAACTGGACAAGTACTGGTTACAATGTGTTGTATAATAATTTCACATCCTTTGTAATTGCCGGTTCAATAGTATATGCCTGCGATAATTCTCCTTATTATTCATCCGATCATGTGTTTGTAAGTTCGGATAATGGTGTTACGTTTTCAGTGGTTAACAGCGGTATTCCTTCTTCAGTAACTGCCGCCAATGGTCTTGCTTTAAAAGGAACCACACTTTTTTTGGCAACCGACAATGGTATTTATAAGAATACTGTTGGTGCTAATGCATGGACTGCAGTAAATACAGGCTTAACCAATATGATTATAAAATCAATTTATGTTTCGGGTTCCATATTATATGCAGGTACACAGGGTGGAGGAATATTTAAATCTACTAACGATGGTGCATTATGGACATCTGTCAGCACAGGATTGCCTTTGTTTGCAAATATTACTTGTTTCACTTCTGCTTCAGGCAATGTGTTTGCCGGTACTGACAATGGAGTATTCGCAACTGCCAATGCAGGTGCAACTTGGTCGAACATTAATACTGGTTTGATTGATACATCAATTACAGTACTCAATGCAAGCGCAAATTATTTATGGGCTGGTACAACTACTCAAGGTATATGGCGTAGAAATATATCGCAGGTAGTTACCGGTATTGCACAATACGAATTAATGCAGCAATCTGTTACTATTTCTCCAAACCCTGCAAGCAATAAAATTAAAATTGAATTTGCAGAAACTAGTGTTGAAAATACTATAAGCATTTATAATGCGTTAGGCAGTTTGATGTTTAAATCACAATCAACAGATACTGAACTTACTATTGATGTATCATCATTTGCTAAAGGAGTTTATTTTGTTCAGATAATAGATGAAAACAAAACATCAATAACCAAAAAGTTAGTAGTTAATTAAATTTTATTAGCACACCTGATTAAATTTTGTAGATTTGTATGTAATCTGAATTTATATAGTTACTGATTAATTGAATAAACAAATCCGATTTGTTTAGTAACTGATTAAAAATAATAACCAATAGTGAACATGAATAATAAAAATTACCGCAAACTAAAAACCATGAAAAAAATTACACTTTCTTTATTATTTGCATTAATAGCACTAGTTGCAAATGCACAAATTCCAGTTGTCGCCAGTTTTGTGCCTAGTTCTTCTTGTCCAGGAGGAACAATTACTATTGTAGGTACTTCATTAACTGGAGCAACTACTGTAAAAATTGGTGGCGTCGCAGCTTCAATATTAACAAATACAGATACCCAAATTACTGCAATGGTAGGTACAACATCAGTAACAGGGGTAGTATCAGTTTCCACCACAGGAGGTACCGGTTCTAGTGTGGGTAGTTTTACTATCAATACTTTTCCTGTAATGACCAATACTAATAGTATAACTGTTTGTAGTGGTGTTCCAATCAACTTAAATCTGACAAGTTCGGTATCGTCTAGTTATATATGGCAAACAACTGACAATGTTAGTACTGTAGGTGAAAGTACATTGCCTCAATCATCAAATATGATTAGTGATGTAATTGCCAATACAACCACAAGTACCCAGGTGTTTACATATACCGTAATACCAACATCAATTAGTGGAGGCTGTGCAGGTTCTTCTCAAACAATCAATGTTACTGTTAATCCACTTCCTGGTGCTACAGCTATGCCAACTTCCCAGACTGCCTGTTCAGGTTCCTCAACTTTAATTTATTTGACAGGCACGTTAAGCGGTACAAGTTTCATCTGGACTCCAACTTCAACAGGTGTGTCAGGAGCATCTTCAGGCAGTGGATATGTAATAAGTCAGGTATTAACCACGACTGGAAATGTTGCTGGTATTGTAAACTATGATATAAAACCAATTGCCAACGGATGTAATGGTAATCCGGTTACCGCAACGGTAAATGTTAATCCGGCTCCTTCCATTACAACTTCTTCAACGCTTCAAATGTGTAGTGGAACAAGTACCGACCTTTCATTAAATGCTGATATGTCTTCAACTTTCAGTTGGAGTGCAAATGATAACCCTAATACTGTTGGTGAAAGTACATCTCAAAGCAATTCAGAGAATGTAAATGATGTTATTACCAATCTTACTGCACAAAGTCAAGATGTAATTTATAATGTTACCCCAGTTTCAACAAATGGTGGTTGCGTAGGTAGTACTTTTACTATAACAGTTACTGTTAATACTGCGCCTAATATTAATGCCGGTGGAGATACCTACCATAACTACACGGTTTGTGGTAAATCAGTTCGATTCTCGGGAGCATATACTGATGGAGTGGAGTTTCATTGGGACATGGGAGATGGTCATGATATATATACATTAAATCCCACTTACACATATGCTGACTATCCAGCAAATGGTTCTTATACTTTAACTCTTCATGCATCATTAGCAAATGGTTGTTCCTCATCAGCCAACGCTACAGTTTATTTAAATACATTGCCAATTGCAGATGCAGGCCTTGATCAAACTGTGTGTTTAGGTTCTTCAGCCTCATTAGGTGGTGCAAATACATTTGGGCAAATGTTATGGTGGGATTTTGGTGATGGAGCAACTGGTAATGGACAATATTCTAATGAGACATATAATACGGTTGGGACTTATTATGCAGTGCTTACTGCAGCTTTCGATAATAATTGTGGAAGTTCTATTGATACTGCAATAATTCACGTAACTCAACCAATAGTAAATGCAGGCGGAGGAATGTATAACTTCTATACAATATGCGGCAAGACAGTTAGCTTTTCAGATGCTAGCTCAGATGGAACAAGTTTTTACTGGAATTTTGGTGATGGCAACAACTCTACAGTGTTAAATCCAACATATACTTATGCATCTATAAGCTCATATAGTGTGACATTAACCGCCTACGATAATAATGGCTGTTCTAACATTGCATATGCAAATGTCTATTTAAATGAACAGCCAATAGCCGATGCAGGCCCTGACCAAACTATTTGTTTAGGAAATATGATTACTCTTGGAGGACCAAATAGTTATGGCATGATGACTTCCTGGGATTATGGAGATGGAAATACAGGTAGTGGACAGTACACCGCTTATACGTATACTACACCGGGCACTTATTATGCTGTCTATTCCACAGGATTGGACAATAGTTGCGGAACAATATATGACACTGCTATTATAACTGTTAATCCGCTGCCAATTGCAAATGCGGGTACTTCTTCATCAGGCTGTTTAAATAATGCTATTTCATTTGATGGCAGTGCAAGTACAGGAAGCAATCTTTCATATAATTGGAATTTTGGTGATGGAAATTTTGCATATACGTTAATGCCTTTTCATACATATTCAATTGCGGGTTCATATACAGCAACATTAACAGTAAATGATGTTAATGGTTGTTCTTCTTCAGCTAATAATTATGTTTTTGTCAATGATCTTCCTAATGCCAATGCAGGAATAGACCAAACAGTTTGTTTCGGTTCGACGATATCCCTTTCAGGCAGCAGCACTTCTTATGTGCTTGATTATATATGGAATTTCGGTGATGGTACTAATAGTGTTGGTCAAGCCGCAACTCATACTTATACTACTTCTGGAACATATTATACAGTATTTGATGTGGTGGATTATAATGGTTGTTCTGGTATTGATACAGCTATCATTAATATTCTTCCTGCCAATACATATACCCAAAACCTGACAATTTGTGCGGGGAATTCAATTACGGTAGGCCAATCAATTTATTCAAATCCGGGAACATATAATGATGTGTTTTTAGGTGTAAATGGTTGTGACAGTACAGTAATTACTAATTTAACAGTTATGCCTTCAATTACAGGAACACAAACATTAACAGTTTGTGCAGGAGGCCATGTAGTTGTAGGATCATCAATCTATACTTCCACTGGGACTTATACTGATATTCTTACATCATATACCGGATGTGATAGCACTGTAACAACAAATTTAAATGTAAGACAAGTTATCTCAGGAAGTCAGACAATGACTATTTGTGCAGGAGGGAGTCTAACTGTTGGAACATCAACATATACTTCAAACGGCACCTATGTAGATATTTTCGCTTCTTACACTGGCTGTGACAGTATTGTAACTACAAACTTATCGGTACTGCTAGCAATCACAGGAAACCAAACAATGACAGTGTGTGCAGGCGGCAGTATATCAGTAGGAACATCAACGTATACATCCACCGGAACATATTATGACATCTTAACTTCATACAAAGGATGCGACAGTACAGTAACCACTAACTTAACGGTACGACCGGCAATCACAGGAAGCCAGACAATAATAATATGTGCAGGAGGAGGTGTAACAGTAGGAACTGCAAATCATTCTACCACAGGAACTTTTACTGATATCTTAACTTCATACACAGGATGCGACAGTACAGTAACCACTAACTTAACGGTACGACCAGCAATAACAGGGATCCAAACAATGACTGTATGTGCAGGCGGCAGTGTATCAGTAGGAACATCCACGTATACATCCACCGGAACGTATTCAGACATCTTAACATCATACACCGGTTGTGACAGCACAGTAACCACTAACTTAACGGTACGACCAGCAATAACAGGGATCCAAACAATGACTGTATGTGCAGGCGGCAGTGTATCAGTAGGAACATCCACGTATACATCCACCGGAACGTATTCAGACATCT
>CAIRRW010000489.1 GCA_903881065.1 uncultured Bacteroidota bacterium | reverse complement strand
AACAGTAACAAACCAAGCTTTACAATAGATACAGGACACCGACACCATTTTCATTATAAATATAATCGTGTACCAACAGTTCGGGAAAGTGCAAGAATTCAATCTTTCCCAGACAACTTTATTTTTTTAGGAAGCAAAACAAGTCAATATAAACAAGTAGGTAATGCAGTTCCGCCTATTTTAGCAAAAGCGTTAGCTGTAACTTTAAGAAACTATTTATGAAATATTCTATTCCTAACAATTTTTATTTCCGCTTACATCATATAAGACCAAGGTTTAAAAATGATGTAGAAAGTGTTTTGCTTTTTATGGCAAACGAAATTTCTAAAATCCCAAGTTTACCAAAAGAGGAATTTAAAAAGAGATTAAACAACTCAATAAAATTGTTTCCCGGTAACGCACGCTTACAACAAAAAACAATTGATAATTGGAGAACAGAAATTTCTGCATTGTTTGGCTTTATTCAAGAAGATAGCATTTCAAAAACTTCTTGGGCAGGTAATATCGCTTTGAAGTTAGCTAATGAACAAGACTTAATTCAGTTCTTCAAATATTTTCTTTATTACTTTCAATATCCAGGCGGACATTTAAAAACACATAAAGTAAAAGAATTAATTGATGCAGGCATAAAATTTAAACCTGCTCAATACATTCTTAAAGTTCTTGAACAAGGCGAAAAGATTTCTAAAAAAAGATTTAGTATTAATAAAGCAGAAGTAACACATTGCATTTTTAATGATTTAAGGGTAACGAGAGATAATAGAAGTCCGAAAGAAACCGCACAACTTATTTTAGACAATAAAGAAAAGAAAGTTGAATATGATTGGAGTGGAGATGTAATTCGCTATGCAGGGGATATTTTAGATTATATGGCAATAGCTGATTTATTAACGTTACACGGAAATGATTTTTACATTAATCTAAAAGAAAGAGAATCCACAACAGCTTTTATTCAAAGTAAAAATTGGTTTAATAAATATGACCCATTCTATAAAAAATCAGACATCAAATCTTTGCGACTAATAGAAGATGATTGGTTTAATTATGTGAACACAGATTTAGGAGAGGACTTATTTAAAACAGATGTTCTAAAATATTTAGGTATTGAAGAAGATGCTTATACAACATTAATAAATGCTTCAATAGCTGAATTTGAAAAAGATTACGATGCTGAAACTATAAAAAGAACAAAGGATATTGGCGATTTCGGAGAAAACCTAATTCTTGGACACGAGTGTATGAGATTAAAAATTGGAAACCGTAGTGATTTAGTTCATTTAATAAAGCGTATCCCCACAGCTTTTGCAGTTGGTTACGACATTCAAAGTGTTGAATTAGATGAGAAGAAACGCTTAATAGAAGTAAAAACAACAATCAGTAGTAAAACATTAAATTTTTACAACTTCCATTTAACGCCTAACGAATGGAATTCAGCCGACAGTTACGGAGACATATATTATGTTTACCGCTTAATGATTAGCAAGGCAGATAAAAAATTATTTATTATCCAAAATCCAGTTGGACAATACAAACAAAACAAATTAAAAATGACCCCAAGAGATGGGGCAGATATTATATTTAAAGAAAATACAGGAACTTGGACAGAACTATTAATATGGAAAAAATAAAAGTTGCATCCTTATTTTGTGGGTGCGGAGGAATGGATTTAGGAATTCAAGGGAATTTCTCTTTTCTAGGAAAGCATTATGATGCTTTACCGTTTGAAGTTGTTTATGCGGTGGACAATGACGCTTATGCAACTGCAATTTACAACGATAATTTTTCGCACAAATGCGAAATGAAAGATGTAAGAGATATTATTCCAAGTAAAGTACCTGACCACGATATATTATTAGGTGGTTTTCCTTGCCAGTCTTTTTCTATTAGTGCTCAAAACCCCCCAAGATTAGGGTTTAAAGACGAAAGAGGAAAATTGTTTTTTGAAATGATAAACGTTTTAAAAGAAAAGAAACCAAGATTTT
>CAIRRW010000488.1 GCA_903881065.1 uncultured Bacteroidota bacterium | reverse complement strand
GTGTATTAATAGTATATTAAGTATATAAAAAATGATTGTTATTATCTGTAACTATAATTTGCAACATCAAAACTATAATACATTAGGCAAAGAAAAGATGATTTTAGTCAGTTTGAAAAAGGCAGGAATCTATTTACTAAACCTTAAAATTTATCTTTTAATTTAAGGAAGAAACGCTCTAAATAATGATAGCTTAAGGTAGATAATAGAATAGTGGAAAACAACGATGTAACTAGTATACAAAGAAATCCTGCTGTGCCCATTCCAAATATATTTGCTCCGCTATAATGCAGTACAAATAATACTCCGAAGAAAACAATCATGTGGTAGCAATACATTCCGTAGGTATATTTCCCTAGAGAAGAAATAAAATTCCATCTGCTTATTTTATAAAAAGAATGCTCGGCATAGTTTTGTTCCAGAATAATAAAAGCAAAGAAGATAGCCAATACAACAGGCATAAAGGAAGAGGCAAGCACATAATGTATGCCTAATTTCCAGGTTATTAATCGCAATGGCAAAATAGCAAACCCCACTAAATAAATAAAAACAATGAGATATGTTGGAATTCTTTTAAAGCGATGCATAACATTTTCTATTGTAGATAAGTATGCGATTACAGCTCCTATAGCTAAATCGGACATGGATGATAAGGAATGAAACTTTATTACCATTCCACTTCCTTTGGCATAAAAATAACGGAACGCTATTGAACTGCTGATAACAAGAAGGAAGGTGGGAAACAGATATTTTCTTGGAATAAAAGCTATTACAGGGCACCAGAATAAATAAAATTGTTCCTCCACAGATACTGACCATAATACACCGATTAGCACATTGCTAATTCCATTTATCAGATAATCGAAGTTGCCTGCAAAGCCCAGATATAGCCATGGATTAACGATGTTGGCAGTAACTCCTATCGGAAAATTACCGGGAATATGATTATAGAATTTAGGCATTACCAGCAGACATAACGCCACCACTAGAAAGTAAACTGGCCATATCCGCAGTATTCGCCTTATATAAAAGTTTTTGATGTTTATCTTTCCATTCGTTTCTTTTTCTTTCAGCAATAAATAAGTGATGAGAAACCCGCTTAATACAAAAAAGAAACTCACTCCCAAATCTCCATTCTTCAGCAGGTTTTCTTTAACATAAATATAGGTTTTGTTATTACTGTTGAAACCCAAACTCACCACCGCATGATTAACAAACACAGCAAAGAAAGCGAAGAAGCGCAATCCATCGAGGTTTGGAAAAAATACTTTATCCGATTGTTTCATGTATCTACTAATAACGGAGCGCAATTTATTACTTTTTCTCTTTGTAATGCAATCGGTTGCCGTTTTCTATATTAATCGTAAATTCGCACCTCCAAAATAAGGAGAACAAAAATAATATGTCTAAATTTCATTCGTTAAAAGTAATTGATGTAGTGCGCGAAACAGCTGATGCTGTTTCTGTAGCTTTTGAAGTACCTGCCGCTTTAAAACAAGAATATAAATATAAACAAGGGCAATATCTTACCTTGAAATTAAATGTAAAAGGCGAGGAATTGCGACGTTCCTATTCCATATGCAGCAGCCCAATTGAGGAAAACGAATTGCGTGTTGCAATTAAAAAGGTAAAAGATGGCAGAGTTTCTACCTATATAAATGACACAGTAAGACCCGGTGATGTGCTGGAGGTAATGGTTCCTATGGGTAATTTCCATACAGAGATGAACGCAGCGAACAAAAAACATTATGTTCTTTTTGCGGGCGGAAGTGGTATCACTCCCATGTTTTCTATTTTGAAAACAGTTTTAAAGGCAGAACCTCAAAGCCGTGTTGTTTTGTTTTATGGTAACAATGATGAATCGTCAATTATTTTTCTAAAACAAATAGAACAACTTGCTATTGCTAATTCCGATAGATTAAATGTTGTACATATTTTAAATATACCGCCTGCCAATCATCCTCCCCTACTACAAGGGCTGATGAGCAAGGAAAAAGACATCGAACTGATAAAAAGCTATATTGGTTTGCATGCAAACAATGAATATTTTATATGCGGACCTGGGCCGATGATGGAGAATGTGGTAGATGCGTTGAAGGATCTAAAAGTAAACGAAGCACAGGTTCATATCGAATATTTTACAGCGCCCGTTAATAAAGAAGAAGTTAAACCTTCCGTTGACGAAGTTGCTGGAGCATCGGCAACAATTATTATTGATGGTGATGAGCATAAAGTAAAATTATTGGCTGAAGAATCTATTTTGGAAGCTGCAATCCGCTTAGGATTAGATCCTCCTTACGCTTGTCAAGGTGGATCCTGCTGTACTTGCCGTGCATTATTACAGGAAGGTAAAGTGGAAATGCGTGTGAATTATGCTTTATCCGCTTCGGAAGTAAAACAAGGTTATATACTTACCTGCCAAAGCCGCCCTACTACGCCAAATGTGGTGGTTAATTACGATAAAGGATTATAATAAATTAAGGAATTAATAGCATTTATTAATACTACTCTTAACATTTCCTTATCTGATTTTTTAGGAAAGAAGTAAACTGAACTTCCTTTTAAAATCTATGGATTACGTTGATATGCACCTAAATCGGATGGAGAACCTCTAAATGTTGAATTCAAATCAAGAGGAATATAGATGAGCGGGTTTCCCTTTTGATAACAAAATGTAGTTGCATTCAAATTATAATTATTAGTGCTTGGATCTTTAAATCCAGGGTCATTATTTATATAAACAGATTTAAAATGCGCAGGACTACCAGTATTAACCGTAGAAGTTTTTAGTAATGAATAATCGAACAAATATTTCATGTGATAACCCGTTACATCAGTTGTTGAATCAAGTGAAATTTCATCTGCAAGTTCACCATGGATAATACAGTTGGCAAAATAAGCAGTATCAATATTTGTAACCGTTTCTACATTATTATTATCAATATTAAAGTTATTCAAAACCAATAAAGGAGTACTGCGGGTACCGCTGCTGCTGCCTCCTGCAGCATCATTAGGATTACTGTTCCAATAATCGGCAAAGGTACATTGCTGAAAAGTATAGGAACCTCCTTGAGTAAGAGCAGCAACATACTGCCCACAGTTGGCAAAAACACAATTATAGCTTCTTATATGCCCATCAATAGCATAAACTGCGGCAGCTTCCATATTTGTAATAGTTGTATTGGTGAGTTGAAGAAACGGCAAACTACCTGTTGCATCAGGTGCTTCTGCCTGAATACCTATTGCACCATTTTTTATTTTTGCCCAATCAATAATATTGTTGATACTTCCTTTCATCAACCAAATTTTACCCCACTGTCCGGGAATCTCTCTATATTCAGGCTCCAGACGAGCTCCTTGAAAAATCACTTCGTTACCATATGAACCTTTTACCTGCAAGGAGCCATCTTTATACACCCATAAGACAGCATATTTATTTAGGTAAACCTGTGTACCCGGCAACATGGTTAGTGTACATGCCGAATCAACTACTGCGTACCCGAAAATTAAATGTGGCTTGTCATTTGTCCATGTAGCGTTGCATGTAATGATAGAATATGGAGGCAATCCGTTGGTAGGGAAATGGTCAGGTTTCTGTAAATACACATTTCGTCCGATTGCTGTAAGGTTTACATATTGAAGGTTTCCATTAGTCTCAAATAATATAGAATCCTTAATTAACATTGGAGATAGCGCTGAAGTAGGGTTAACCGTTACCTGCACAAATACGTACAAACTATCTCCTGCCAATATATCTGTTTTGCTTATAGATGTTCCCGAAACACCATCCACGTTAATACGATATTGTGAACTGCTACCTCCTCCAAGAGATATTTTCGAAATGGTCATTGGTTGTTTGTAAGGATTATATATCCTGAAACTTTTTGTAGTGGAACCAACAGTAGTAAACACAGTATCAAATAATATTGAATCTGTAGAAAATCCAAGCTTTGCCCCTGTATCAGTCAATAGTTTGTCTTTCTTACAGGAGGATAAAAGTAATAATGATAAAAGTGAAAAAAGAAATAGCTCTTTTATAATTTTCATTGCACAAAGATAATTGTTGACAGATACCAAACGGTATTATTAATCATATATTGTTGGTGTGCTGTTAACTAAAACGAATAAAGGGTAATTTACCTAAATCGTATTATCTATTTATAATCCTCTCTCATTGGATAAAATACGTCTGTTAATTCGCAGTCGGTAATTGCTTTTGCATAATGTCTTTCATTGGAAGGAATAATTGCAACCATTCCCGGCAGTATCTTTTTTGTAACTCCATTAATGGTAAGTTCGAGTTCTCCTTTAGTTACTACGCTTACTTGTTCGTTTATGTGGCTATGGTCAGGCAATACACCGTTCGCTTTTATTTTCCAGAAAGCAAGTGATACATTCTCTGAATGAATAAATCGTACATGGCAGTCTTTAAATGGTTCTAATTCTTTTGTGTCTTTTAATTCTACTAATTTCATATTGTTATCTGTTTTATTATTTGTAAATGAGTTTTATGCTGAACGCCTCTCCTACTCCACTTTCTTTGATTTCGAATTGGCTTGGATTGTAAAGATATATAAAATAACAATCGTGAACGGTGACTATAGAAATCTTAAAGCAAGGAAAAAAGAAATTATGGATTCTAATTAGGCAACAAGCTTATTACTTTTGGTCAATGTCAAAAGTCTTGCTTCAATTTTCCTAAGCATATTAAAATGGCATTGGTTATCCTGAGTAAGTTGGGTTGCAGGCGGGCAAAGCAAGAGAGTTAGTAAAACAGTTTTCGCATCCCGAATCTTAAACAAATAATCCGGACGATGTTTTATCTTATCAACAACATCAATCATTCTGTTACTTATCTTTAAATCCTGATCCAGATGCAACAAATCTTCCTTGCAAAATATAAGCCGGTAGCTATTAATTAATTCTTGTTTAGTTGTTTCTAACTTTATTTTAACATCCTCCAAAATTAACTGTAAACAGTTGCCTTCTTCTTCTGTAAAATAGAGTTGGTTGTCATTTATTTTCATCCTTTTCTTCGAATTGAACAAAACTATTAAATAAACTATTTCATAATGACCTACATAACTAAAAAGTCGTTTAGTAAACCCAAAAAGTAGATGGATGAGTTTATTTTAATAAAATTAAAATGAAGTGAGTTAATGATTACGCAAATTTCTTTTCAAATGCCTGCATTACCTCAACTAAAGCATTAACACTCTCCAATGGAAGTGCATTATATAAAGAAGCACGATATCCGCCAACATCACGATGTCCACGCAAACCGCTTAGATTTGCTTCTTTTGTAAGTTTATCAAATTCCGGTTCCAATTCCAGCTTATGCATAATAAAAGTAACATTCATGTTCGAACGGTCTTCATTTGCTGTAGTACCAACGAACATGGAGTTTCTATCAATT
>CAIRRW010000487.1 GCA_903881065.1 uncultured Bacteroidota bacterium | reverse complement strand
TTATCGGTTTATTGTCGGTACGCTGAAAGCCATAAAGTTTGGAAGGGTTTAGTTCATAAATATCAGTGCCGGTACTTAAGCCAACGCCCCAATGATTGGTAACTCCGAACTCAATAAAAAACGGGTCGCGACATCCAATTTCTTCACTTCGTTGCGCTTTAGCAAGTGATTCGGAATTAGGAATCATGTTTCTGGTAGTGAAAACAGAAGCTGTATGCCCTTCCGAAACACTTACCAGCAGACTGCCTGCCTGAAAAGCGTTCGACTGAATTAATCCTATATGCTGAGCATTAACTGATAGATTGCTAATTAGAAGTAAAACTATACTAGTTGTGATGACTTTGTAAACGTTTTTCATGGGATAGAAATTTAATATAACAAAGTTATAAAAAAATAATTACTTAATACTTATCTTTTTACACATCAGTTGAAACATTCGTGCTGATAAGCATCCTACTTACTATTTGTCAGTGGTACTTTATTTTTTTGTCATTTCGAGCCCTTCCTTCGTCTGGATAAACTCCGTCGAGAAGGTGTGTTTGCATTTGTTTCCGTAAAACTTATAGGTTCGCACTTTATATGGAGAAGCCACCGCACTTATTTATTGGTTTAAGTTTAATTCGTTTTTTGGTAGTGAAGTTGACACCTCTTAATTATTAAAATCAGTTTTACACATAGAGTTAATATAGGGAACAATTGAGCCTTCCTTATAAAAACTCCTGCAAAAGTATAGTGATATTCATCATTGCAGATATGTTATTTTCATTTGAACTTTGCTGCTGAAAAATCAGGAGTATGAAAATAGTAATATCTATATGTGCGAGTTTGTTTATAAATTATTTACAACTGACAAATTAGCGGCTCAACCCCCCTTAGTTAACGACTTGGTATTAAACGTAAGCAGACTTTCGCAACAACAACAACTCAAAGATGCCCAAATTTATGCTGCCTATGGTCAAAAACCCTATATACCCAATAAGGTTGACCCTACATTAAATTTTGTATCAGCTAAAGAAAAACTGCATCGACTTATTAAGTTATATCTTCTGCAACGCGCCAACCCTGCCTACTTTAATACTGAAACAAAGGTTGCAATGAGACGAGTAAAAAATGTGGTGGTTACCGATGAATATTTACAATTTACCAAGCCTAGCCCTAAAGTTGCAATCGATACGGTTACTGTATATTTCAAAGATATATTAAACTGTCCGATTCTTTATTATACGCCCTGGCGAAAAGATATTAGCGTATATACAAAGGTGAAGGAACATGAATTTGGTTGTTCAATATTGGAATTGCCCGATGTATTTTATTATATACAGCAATATTATTCTTTAAATTATTATCCTGTAAAGTTGGCGGAATTTAAACCGACAGCAGACCAATACCAGTTGTTAACCGAAAAACCTGTTATATCAGAAGAGCAACGGAAATATTTTTTGCAAGCCAATCATCTTGCCGAAACAGGAGATTATTATCAGGCTTTGGAACTCTACGAAAAAGGAATTGCCATTAATCCAATTTCATATCCTGGGGCATACTATAATTCGGCATTAATAGCAGCAATGGCTGATAGCTTTCCGTATGCAATTTATAGTTTGAAAAAATATTTGCTCCTATTGCCAAATGCAACTGATGCACAAACAGCAAAGGATAAAATATACGAATACGAAATTATGTGTCCTAAATTAAAATAAGATGATATGAAACGCTTTGCTTTACTTTCTGTATTACTAATGAGTATAGTACTTACTTCGCGAGTAAATGCTCAAATACCTCCGCCTCCTTCGCCATCATGTGCTTATTGCGGAGCCAAGCTTGATGGGCATTCACCGCATGATCCTTCGTGCAGGTATTATGTTGCTCCCAAAACCAATGAAACAAAGCCTTCGCAAGGTGTACCTGACCAAATAAATCAATTAAATTCTCTTATTGATGTTCTAGGTTCAACAAATACGGATAGTAAAACTTCAGCAGAAAAAGAAGCAGAGAAAAAGCGAATAGCAGAAAAGAGAGCTCAGGAAGAACAAATAAAATTAGGAAAAAACAAACAATTGAAATCAGAACTGAAAGGGTTACCAGATGATAATGGCGCAAAAGAAAAAAAGACCACATGCATAGTAGCACATAAAGAAATTTATAGATTACAACTATTAAAAGCAAAATTTGAAAACCAGATTAATGAACTGAAAAAATGGAGTAATAATCTTGATACGGTTAGGATAGCATTTATAGACGACCGAAATGCAAATACCAAAGGGTGGAGTGATGATTTATTGAATATGATAAATACGGAGAAAATAAAAGGATCAATAAAAGTTGGAACCCAGGTTTTAAAAGCTGAGAATATTGAAAAAGCGTTGAATGCAACCAAAACGCTTAAATCAAGTGTAGAAAAATTATTGGAAAATAACGGAACATCAAATAATAATGAGTTATTCAACGAAATGGACAGGGCAAATAAAAGTTATACTATCGCCGGACAACTTATTGAAGGCATGGCACCTTATGCAAGAAAAGACCTTAAAGATATTTTGGAGAAATCCGGTAGATGTTTGCAAATGAACGGTGCCAGTGCCGGATTGGTTAACGACAATTCCTGGGAAAATATTGGGAATTCTGCTATCGATGCATTCGGTTTATTTGTACCACCTGCAAGTGTTTTGGCGGGTAGTATCCGGTTGGC
>CAIRRW010000486.1 GCA_903881065.1 uncultured Bacteroidota bacterium | reverse complement strand
TTAAATGGAGCGAGTCCATCTGCCTTTTTATAAAAAGAATAAGCATTTGAAATTTCGCCTGTATTATAATATGCCTCTCCTATTTGATATAAAGTCCATGCGTTATCATTACTCCAAGATTTATTTATGAGATATTTTGTAAGTACATTTTCTTTGCTGAGTTGATTAACGTATTCAATAATCCTTGCAAAGTCTCCCTTAATAAAATATAAGTGTACTAGTATTCCGAAATTTTGTTTTACATCTTCTGTTGTTTTATCGGATAAATAAACCTTTGCAGAATCAAGGTAAGCAGGATTGTATTCAAACTTATCATACTGCTGAATATATGCTTGTGCCTTGACGCTATTACTCGGATTCTTTTCGTTAACAGCATACAACCCTATAAATTCCTTTACCTTTTCAGCTACTCCATTCTTAATTGGTTTACGAATATAATGGTCGTGAACAGTAACGTGCGGTATATCTATAGAACCTGATTTTGGCATATGACAGGCAACGCAATTGTCCACAATTTTGTTTCTTGCCTCTAGCTTTTCAGTACACATTCCATTATGTGTTGATTCATTGTGACAGTTTTTGCAGGCATTGTTAAATACTTCCTTGCCCGTTACTTTCACACTTACGTGCGGATTGTGGCAGGTAACACAAGTCAAGGCATTTTTATAAGGCCGCAATGATTTAGTATCTGTTTCAGATTTAAAACTCTTTATAAAACATTTACTTTGTTTTAATCTATCAGCATGAGAAGCCATAATAAACTTATCATCTGCATTTTTATAGCGTGGCAAAAATGTTGTCATGATATCTGATAACTTCATTCCCGGACGAAAATCAAAAAATGATTTTCCTTCTTTAAGAACTGTGTTTCCCTGCAAATGACAACGCTGACAAACATCAAATTGCAAATCAATAGGTAATTTTCCCGGGTTAACAATTGAATAATCAATGTATTTTGATGTGTCAATTTTTTGTCCTGAAGAACGCTGCTGTACGTGAACACTGCCCGGTCCGTGACATCTCTCACAACTTACCCCTTCAGGAATAGCATCAAATTTGTTTTCTGAACCTTCAACAAATCCCGGTAATGTATTATGACAACTCATACATTCCAAACCTATCTTACGGGAGAACCTTGTATTAAAGCCATTCTCGAAGCCGGGAGGGAAATCCCATTCCCCTTTTTGTGTATAATAAGTCATTGGCATTTGGTGCAAATAACCATTGGTATTCATAATATGAGAATTGGTATGCTGCCCTGAACCAACAATATAATCAACCTTCTCCACGCGTTTATAAATAGTATCTTTTCCTCTTAAACGAAATTCCATAATCTTCAAACTATCTCTATCCCAGAAAGGATGATAATAAAAGTCCAGGAATTTATCATAGATAACAGTATGTTCAGAGAATTTAGCAGAGCTCTTTTGTTTGCTTGCATGCTCAAAACTTTTGCCCATACCTGTTTGTATAAAGGAATTATATATTTCCTGATGGCAAAGTTTGCATTGACTCATACCCACATAATGAGCGCTGTCGCTGTGATTAAGATAAGTATTCGTTGATTGCTGATTGATTTTTGTTGAATGATTATCGTTTCCGCAATTGACAATTGACAGAATAACAATTGCAACTAAAGTGAATAAAACAATATAGCGGATAGTGGATTTCACAAACCTTTACCAGTTAATTTAAGTGCGGTAAAGTTATCTAATTCTCTGCAACAATAATTCATCAATGAATTTTCCGCCTTCACGAATCCATTGCTTTTTAATTCCTGTTATTTGAAAACCATGTTTCTGAAACAATAAAACACTTGCTTCATTATCTATTGTGATGTTACAATATAATTGATGCAGGTTTAAAGTCTGATGGCTGTAATCTATTAATAACTCAAGTGCTTCGGAAGCATACCCTTTTCTTCTTTCGGTTTTATCGGCAATTAAAACACCGATTCCTGCACGTAAATGACTGGGTTCGAAATCAAACAAATCAATGCAGCCTACAGGTTTATTTTGTTTATCACAAATCATTAATCGCAATTGTTTAACGCTGTAAATATCCTGATGTGCAGTGACAATGTACTGTTCGAGCACAAAGCGGGAAAACGGCGCCTGTGTATTACTCACTTTCCAGTTCTCAGCATCATTTTCCCATTGATATAAATAGTCAATATCTTCAGGCTCCAGGACGCGTAATGTAATATTTTCAGACTGCAGTTTCATAGTTTAATTTTCTTTATTATTTTTTATTGTCTGCTCAATTCCGCTGTATAACTGCTCTTTATTATAAACAGGTAATTGAAACTCATTTGAATCAATAAGAAGAGATGATATGTTTTCAATCAGATTCATTGAATATAGCTTTGGAATCATCTCATAAAAATAAGTCACATCTTCCATTGGAACGGAATACTCTTCTTCAAAAAACAGTTTAATAGGACTGAAACAAGTTGCTCCTCCTGCCTCTACAGAGGTAAAACAATTCAACTTATCAATAAAGTTAACGCATAAATCTTCTGCATTGATTTTATGATGTTGTTTAATCTTGATAAACAAAGAAGGAATGCTTTTCTGATTAAGCGTTTTAAGAACAATATCTATTGGTTTATTAATATCGCGCCCTTTGATATTAAGCGAATGATATTTATTATCGATGATTAATCCTATATGAGGCGGGACTTTCGAAGCATTAATTATAACAATATATAGTCCGGTTTGCAAATCAATTTCGTTTAACGGAGAATCGATTTTTAATTTATATGACGTTTGCAAATCAGTCATTAAACATTTATTTCTCCCTTAAAAACAAATGTTGCAGGCCCTTCCAGCCAAATATCTGTGAACGAATTATCAGGATGCTTTTTGAATTTAACTACAAGGTTGCCTCCTAACGTTTTAATGTTACAATCCAACTGAGTAGTTGCAACACCTTTTAAAGAAGCTACCAAAGCAGCAGCCGTCACACCTGTTCCGCAGGAATAAGTCTCTGCCTCCACTCCTCTTTCATACGTACGGACAAATAAATCGTTGTATTTCTTCTCAACAAAATTGACATTTACACCTTCTGCTTTAAAACGTGTGTTATTCCTGATTTTACGGCCTTCATCAAGTACATTGTAATTATCAATGTTGTGCACAAAAGAAACATAATGCGGAGAACCGGTATTCAGGAAACAATACCCTGCATTCATTTCTACTGAATTTACATCGTTCATCTTCAAAGAAATATTTGGATGTTTTACAATTGCTTCATGTGCTCCATCAATTGCATGGAATTTTGTTTTGTTCTCTTTAATCAAACCCAAAGTATGCGCAAACTCAACAATACAGCGTCCGCCATTGCCGCACATCGAACTTTCATTTCCGTCAGAATTATAATAAACCATCTCGAAATCATATCCTTCCTTGCTTTGCAAAAGAATCAATCCATCGGCACCAATGCCAAATCGTCTGTCGCAAAGCTTTGCTACCAAAGCGTTGGCAGCACGATTGAATTTCATGTCGCGATTATCGATTATGATAAAATCGTTGCCTGTTCCCTGATATTTATGAAAGTTGATTTGCATATTTTATATGTAACGATGCCACAGATTCACAGATTTAAAATTAATTCAATATCTATTTTTTGAATCTGTGAATCTGTGGCAACTTGTTTTTTATTTCAGTTTACTGATAATATTTTCGTCTGTTATCCGGTCGTAAGACTTGAAATCGCTTACATAATCAAGCTTATACACAGTTGCCTGATTTTTCAAATAAATAGCATCGTCCAGCTTAAATACTTTTATTCCTTCGTCAGCATCTATTCCGTAAAGTATCAATTTAAACTTACTTAGCTTATAACCTCTGTAATTCAAGGGCGATTGCCAGAACTCGACATTAAAAAGCTGTTTGCCATTTAATTTATCGTCCTGCACACCGCTAACTCTTTGCAGCATCGAATCCTTTACAATGCTGTTGCGGCTTGCCACAGGATTAAGATTTACAACTTCAATAGTTTTAGTAGTGATAAGTTCATCTTTGCGCACAACCACGTCTTCCGAAGTGCTTTTGTTTATTGATGAAGTATCAGAGGTGAGGGCAGCATACAATGAATCTTCATTTACATCCAAATCGGTATTCAGTTTGTTATTTCTTAAGCTGTCTTTTACCGAATATGTTTTTTTATTTTGAGCGTCAGTCAATGATTTTTTATTGTTTTCATTTTCTGCATCCTGCTTTTTATCGGCTGTTTCAGAGGTTTTATTTTCCGAAGTAAATGTATGAACAAGTGTTTTATAGAAATTAAGTTCCTTGAAATAACTGTCGAGTTTCAGTATAAAAAAACCGCCCGCCACTATCAATCCTACCATTAAACCCAAAACAAAGCCTTGCGTTTTTTCTTTAAACTTACTCATTAATCTGTTTGGTTATTTTTTCTGCTTTTAAAATCGAGTGTAAAGTTAATCAACCTTTGGAAACTACAGGATATTTTTATTTGGAAGTTAATAGTTTAAATATTAACTTCCAATATTTAAAGCTTGAATCATTTTAAAACCATTCTTTACTCATTTTTTAAAGAAAATTAAAAAAGAAAAATGTTTTTTCATTTATTTGTTGGTAGTATTAAAAATAAAACTACTTTTGCACTCCAATTCTAACAAAAAAATTGAGGATCGGTAGTTCAGCTGGTTAGAATGCTGCCCTGTCACGGCAGAGGTCGCGGGTTCGAGTCCCGTCCGGTCCGCTTTTAAAAATCAAAAAGCCTTGTAAATGAGTAATTTACAAGGCTTTTGATTTATTAGGGGACAGTACAGGGGACAGTATTTAAGAAAACGTTTAGAGTTTATATTAATCTACTGCTAAAGGCACAGCA
>CAIRRW010000485.1 GCA_903881065.1 uncultured Bacteroidota bacterium | reverse complement strand
TAAAATATTTCATTAATATTATTAATTTTATTATCAAATTATTTTCTGAAATTTAATTTGCTTCTTCTTCTGCTTTCCATTGTGCTTCATTTAATAACGCTGTTTCTAGAGGTAAATTATCCCGCGCAGCCTTATCTTTAACATTATAGTACCAATTATCCTCCATCTTTATACTTGTAATAAAATAATTTACTCTTTCTTCCTTCGTTAAGTTAGTCTCTATTTCTTTTGCATTATATAATGTATGTATTGCATTATATAATAAAACGTCTTCTTCTTTCAACCTATGGTACCCTGCAGCTTGTTGAAGCAGAATATATTTTTCTGTATTTAATTTAGTTAGTTTTATAAAATTACTAATTTCTTCATCATTCTTAATCTTTATCAAATTAGCATTGTATTGGTTTGCTTTGAAATTTGCATTGGTGTTAATATACGCCCAATCGTTTATGTAATGTAAGGTAGGAGCAAGGGAATCTATTTGTTTTTGACTAAAACCAAATCTTTTTAAATTATGTAAATGTTTTCGATGAACTAAAAATTTTGTTATCTCATTCATGTACTTATCATTTCTTTTTACATAAGCAGGAGATTCAGCCTTATTATTTTCTATTCCATAACCATATCTGGTAATAAAAATAATTGGGTCAGGATTATACAAATGTGGATAATTTTGCAATACCCAGTTCGCAAAAGGTTTCGGAACACAGCTATGTAAGTCAAAAGCAGTTATCTTTTGGAAATATACAACTGTTATTATTTGTATAAATAAGGCAATGGAAATAATTAGTTGCTTTCTTCTCAGTGAATCTATCTCCATCAGTAAAAAGAAAAAATGAACAAGCATTGCTCCTCCAATATAACACACATATCTGCTTACTACTGCCTGTCCCGAATTCCAATTGTTTATTGTGCTTGCCCCACAAGCCATTAATATAATAGCAGGAAGCAATAATAAATCAAGCTTTTGTTTCCATCCTATACCATTAAACAATTTTGTAGTTATTAAAACTAAATACAATATCAATATTAAAGGGTAAGCCAATATCATCCCTTGATTTAAATCGAAGAAGAACCCAAATACTCTGGTAAAGGTTATATAATTGGTACTTAAAGCGCCTGCATTTTGTATTAAATTACTTACCCCAAAATGTGAATAATAAAATAGAGAAGGAATAAAAACAGGAAAGGAACATAATGTTATTAATAAGATATTCTTTATTGTAATTCCATTTTTAAATAATGTTAGTGCTGCCAATATAAACAGCATCATTGCCAATGGCTGATTCTGCATCGATGCAATAGAAATTAAAATAATCCCAAGATATCTTTTTTCTAATAAAAAGAACCATATTCCCAATGCAACAAAACAAGTGGAGAATATTTCGGGATGAGGCCAGTTTAAATACCAAAAATTAGTTGAAAAAAAGAAAATGAAACAAAATACGGAAGTTAAATAATTATTAAAGGGAGATGTCTTAAGAAAAATAAAACAAGTAATTACAAGTAAAATAATATTGGTAATATAAAAGATAACAAATGGATTGAAAGGAAATATGGCACATACAAAGCGGATCGGAATATTTAAAAGTGAATAAAACCAAAAATGGCAGCTATATTTATTTCCTTTATTGTCAACATATATTCCATATTCATTATAAAAGGGTTTATAATCTTTCCCATAAATATATTTTTTTACTAAATCCCAATTTTTAAATTTTTCATTTGCTTCCCATTTATTAGTTTTTGTAAATGTATTTTTGAAAGATTCATAATCGCTTGCTTTTATATTTGAGCTAAAGTGATTGAAAATTGCTTCTGTCATTAAACTATATTCTAAAGCATCGCCGGCAGGATAAGTCTTTCTTTCTATTCCTACTCTTGCTATTGCAAGTAATAATATAAACAGGAAAGTTATTTTCTTGATATGCTTTAACTCAAAAAGTGTTGAAAATAATTTCACGTTTGTGGAAAGAGTGATTGCTAAAAGTTAAAATTATTTATTCCGATTATACGTTCTGTTGTTTATCATTATACAATCAGCACTTAATTTATATATCGTATCTTTTGAAGGATATATAAATAGGTTTTCAGCTTTGAACATTTTTGTTTTGTCAAAATAATCATAACTGCCAACGGTTACAGATATTTTATCGTAACCATGTTTTAAAACAAAATTTGTTTCAATTAATGCTTTTTTGCCATCTATTATTTTAAAATTATCTTTCATTGTAGTAAGTATCTTTCCTTCGGATTTGTGTTCTTTATCAAAAAACTCAATACCTAATAACAAACGGGGGTATAAATCTTCGGTAAAATTATCCATCCAAAATGAAAGTGTATAGGATTGTTCATTTTTAAAATTAGGAACAGTATCTTCCATAACATAACAGATATCTTTAATCCGGCCTTCGTAATAATCGACATTATCACTTCCTTGTTTCTTAAAGTTTGGATTAAAATCATTATAGACAAATGTCTTCACAGAATCAGTAGAAATAAATTCCCCTAATTTATAAGTCTTAGTTTTATCAAGCATTTTTTTAGTATCGGAATAAAGATTATCCGACAAATGTTCAAGTGAATAATACGAGATTTCATAAACATTAAATTCTGGTGTGTCTTTTATCTTTTTACATCTACTAAGAAATTTCTTTTCATTGTCTCCCAAATCTTTCTCTATCGCTAGAACTAAAAGCGGCTTCTTGTTTTTAAAATCATTTATTATTTCAATTTTCCGATAAGGCTCCAAAATCATTTGTATGTTTTTGAATGTTTGGGACAAGGAGGTTCTGTCGGAAGAACAACAAGTAATTGGTAATCCTATTTGTAAAGAAACAATAAAGGTGTTAACATAAATGGGGGAATTCTTTATCATCCAAATGTTTTCTGACCCGACATGAAAATAGGGTAAAGAAATAATTGCTTGGTAGTCTTTCACATTAATTTCATTTATCCAGGTATCTTCCTTCAATTTGTTTTCTTTATCATGAAGCCTCGGCAAAACATTATTAAGTTGGTTTTGTAATTTATAGGTTGAAGAATAAGCATCAAAACAAATTAAAATAATTGGAATAGATAGCAGAACGATTTTTATTCCAGAAGATTTACTCTTAACTAAGTAATAGAAGATATAGAAAGCAATAATATTTATTACGTAATAAAAAGTCCAGGCAAATCTGGCTACTCCTCTTAGTTGCTGAAACAAACCAACTCTGTAAAGTAATGGCTCGAAAGCCTTTATTTTAAAGGGATAACCGAAACCAATAAAAAGAGATAAAAGGGCGGCCCAGAAGAAATAATTTAAAACCGCATTGTCTGTTATTGTAAATGAGTCTTTAAAATTAAATGAGATAATTCTTTTTATAAATCGAATAAAAATTATAATAAGTCCTATTATTCCAGCAAGTCCTAAGTAAGCATATCCTTCCATACTTAAAGGCAATTCAGGAGAAATGAATTTTGAAATGAAGGATTCATATTGAAGATGAAATGGATAAAAAATACCGGCAGAATTAGCCATGTAGGTTAGAAACCCCCACGGATGATTGGTTCTGTCATTTGCGTTATTAATAACAAATACCAGAACTTCAAATATTATAAATGGGAATCCTATTTGAATAAAAAAATGTTTTATTGTAAAAACTAAATTATTCCAATTAATATTCGACAAAAAATATAGCGCCCAATAAACAGTTGATATTAAAGCAAAAAAACCAAAAAAGTAGAAATGTGTTCCTGTCATATAAAAAACAAGAATGCCTATAATCAGAGATTTATTTATTGATGGTTTTTTATGAAATTTTAAAAGAAGTAATAAGAATAATGGAATCGCAAATTGAAAAGTTAAAGAATAATGACCTCCAAGCCGAATTAGCTGTGGAGATAGATACGCAATTGCAGTTGCTGCTATACTGGAATATATATTGGGTAATCGAAGATGTTTAAAAATTAAGTATAAACAAAGCGCAGACAGAAAAATTGAGAATAACATTATAAAATTAATAATGCCAAGTGTATAATCGGAAATATCTATAAAGTGACTTACCAATTTTATAGGATTTGTAATAAATGGAAGGCACCCTGTAAAATAAACTTGCTCACTATATGGGTAATTCATGGCATTCATCTGCCAATAAGAGGAATCATGTTTTACATGATATAAAATGGTATAATACGATTGAATTCCATCTCCAGCAGGCTCGAAAAAAACAGAATTAAGCTTAAGTAAAAGCTTTCCAAAAAAGAGAAACAAGCTTAAAAGCGCTAATATGGATGTAAGAATAAAACCATTTTCAAATATTAGTAGTTTTATTCTTTTAATTTGTTTCATTCAAATAATTGATAGTATATGTGCAGTGCGATTTGGTAGGCATAAAAAGTAATTACAATCAAATTGGTTGATCGATGAATATATCCTATTGAAGCAAATTATACTTTAGTATACACCATAATGCTCTAAATCCATCTTTCCAACCAATTTTCTTTCCTTCTTCATAAGTTCTTCCATAGTAAGAAATTCCAACTTCATAAATTCTAACATTAGGAACACGAGCAATTTTAGCAGTTACCTCCGGTTCAAAACCAAAACGTTTTTCTTTTAGTTTAATGTTCTGTATCATATCCGTTCGGAATAATTTATAACATGTTTCCATGTCTGATAAATTAAGGTTAGTAAACATATTTGACATGGTGGTTAAAAGCTTATTTCCTATTGTATGCCAGAAAAATAAAATTCGATGAGGTTCTCCTCCCATAAAACGTGAGCCATATACAACATCAGCAAAACCGCTTAATACAGGTTTTAATAAAATATTATATTCCTCCGGGTCATATTCTAAATCAGCGTCTTGTATAACCAAATATTCCCCTGTGGCTAATGAGATTCCTTTATGCAGTGCCGCTCCTTTTCCTTGATTATATTCTTGATTAAATAATTGAATATTATTGTCTCTATGCTGTTTGATATACTCTTCAATCACTTCCTTTGTATTGTCTTTTGAACAATCGTTAACAATAATTATTTCTTTTTGAATATTGTTAGGCAGATTTACAGCTATTACTCGATTTAAAATTAAATGTATTGTTGCTGCTTCGTTGTATGCAGGAATAACAATAGATAACTTAGTTATATGCATTATTATAATTGTAATGTTTGAACTCTCTCATTGTTCGTTGATATTCATTATTGTCAAATATATAAAATGATTTGATATTAGAGTAGTAAAATTTAATTATTCATTGTTTCGATTTAATAGATATCTACCTTTCCCAATCAATATCAAGTAACTTGTCCAGCTTTTTAAATTCTATAAACTCTATTTTTAAATCATCAACATAACAGTCAATATTCGAATTATTAAAAAGATAAAATTCAACCTGATTATCCTTTTCCATTTCTTGTTGTTTTGAAAACTTAGGCATATACAGTTCGAATACCTTATTCTCCCAAGTCCCATATTTATCAATATAGGTGTCCATTTGGAACGAGTTGTAATTAATGGCTTTGCCCTTATTTGTAAAACTTATTGCAAAAAAAGAATTGCTTCCTTTTGCGGATACATAAAACCATCCCGAAACACGTATTAAAACATTTCTTTTATAAGGAATATCGGATAATTTCTTTATTAATCCTTTGCTGAAATTTGCATCTCGGTTTACCTTACTAGAATTGTTTCCTGAATGCGACTGTTCATTTGTGATAGTGTTTTCATTCTGCTCCATATCAAAATTATATTCTGTTCTCGAAACTATATTCTCTTTTCTCTCGTCAACAGGAAATCTGAAATATTTACCACTATATCCTTTGTCGTTTCTTAAGAAAACATTCCAATATCCTTTTGAATCTGTTTTGAAGTCTTTATCC
>CAIRRW010000484.1 GCA_903881065.1 uncultured Bacteroidota bacterium | reverse complement strand
TGACGGCCTTTTCCTTTTATTTCTGTCGGTTCTCCTTTTGAGTTTATCGTTTCTTGTGTCTGCATTATAGTTGCCACCGGTTTAAATGCAACCCTAAAGTAAATGTCTTCACCATTTGATATTCCGCCCTGAATGCCGCCGCTGTGGTTTGTTTTAGTATGATGACTCATTACTATTTCGTCCAGAGTAGAGTGGGGGAGAGGGATGTCGTTGTGAACACTACCAGTCATTTTTACACCATCGAAACCGCTTCCGTATTCAAAACCTTTTACAGCATTGATGCTCAACATAGCTTTACCCAAATCAGCGTGTAACTTATCAAACACAGGCTCACCAAGCCCTGCAGGAGTTCCTTTAATAACACAACTTATTATTCCACCAATTGAATCTCCTGCTTTGCGTACCTGTTCGATGCGCTGAATCATTGTTTCGGCAATTAATTTATCGGGACAACGGATTGCATTTGATTCAATCATTGCGAAATCAAGTTCGTGATAATCTTTCAATAATTTTATATCACCTACCTGCGAAGTGTAAGCATTAATTGTTACCCCCGACTGCTTTAATATCAGTTTTGCTATTGCTCCTGCCACAACTCGGCTTATTGTTTCGCGAGCAGATGAGCGCCCACCGCCACGATGGTCTCTTATTCCATATTTTGCATCATAGGTATAATCGGCGTGAGACGGGCGGTACAAATCCTTAATATGTTCGTAATCTTCCGACTTTTGATTCTCATTGCTAATAATGAACCCTATTGGCGTGCCTGTGGTTTTACCTTCCATTATTCCCGACAGAAATTGAACCTTATCGCTTTCTTTACGTTGAGTAACAATGGAGGATTGTCCGGGCTTTCTACGTTCCAGTTCACGCTGAATAAAATTCAAGTCGATTGATAATCCTGCCGGACAGCCATCTATAATACCACCCATAGCTTCTCCATGAGATTCGCCAAAGGTGTTTATTTTAAATATTGTCCCGAAGGAATTGCCGCTCATTTTTTAATTGAAGTTTGAAAAATTCGAGGCGTAAAATTAAGGATAATAAGTGAGTGTATTTTTATTAACTACTAAATTGTGTTAACTTTTGTAATAGTGCCTTTTATAATATGATAGAAAACATTTGTTCGCTCTCAACAAGTTTAATTACTCATTCTAAAGCTTATTATCCGTACCTTGCACCCGATTACTGAATTCATCAGTATGTAAATTTCAAAACAATTTTATAAATACAAACATTAACAATGCAATTTAAATCATTAAATATAATTGATCCTATATTAAAATCATTACAAGAGGAAGGATATACAACACCTACACCTATTCAGGCACAGGCAATACCGATAGTTCTGCAAGGCACGGATTTGCTAGGGTGCGCGCAAACAGGAACTGGCAAAACAGCCGCTTTTGCCATTCCTATACTACAATTATTAAGTGCAAATAAAACATACGACAAACGCCGAAAAGTAAGAAGCCTTATTGTAACACCTACACGCGAATTAGCTATACAGATAGGCGAAAGCTTCACTGCTTACGGGCGACACACAGGATTAACCAATACCGTAATTTTTGGCGGAGTAGGTCAAAATCCACAGGTAAACATACTCCGTACAGGTGTTGATATTTTAATAGCTACTCCGGGTAGGCTGCTCGACCTGATGAATCAAGGACACCTCTCATTAAAAGATGTAGAAATATTTGTACTTGATGAAGCTGATCGTATGCTCGACATGGGGTTTATACACGATGTAAAAAAACTGCTGGTAGCACTTCCGAAGAAAAGACAGTCGCTTTTCTTCTCAGCCACAATGCCGCCGGAAATAGTAAAGTTGGCAAGTACTATATTGGTAAATCCTTCAAAAGTTTCGGTAACACCTGTATCTTCTACTGTTGATATTATTAAGCAATGTATTTATTTTGTTGACAAAGGAAATAAAAATGCCTTACTTCTGGAGATATTAAAAGATAAAAACATAAAAACGGCACTTGTATTTTCGCGTACCAAACATGGTGCTGATAAGGTGGTAAAGTTTCTTATCAATCACGATATAAAAGCAGAAGCAATACATGGCAACAAAGGGCAGAATGCACGTCAGCGGGCATTGGCAAACTTTAAAGCACAGACCACCAGAGTGCTTGTAGCTACTGATATTGCAGCGCGAGGCATAGATGTGGATGAGCTTGAATATGTTATAAATTATGAAATGAGTAACATACCCGAAACCTATGTACACCGCATTGGCCGTACAGGAAGAGCAGGGGCTAAGGGCACAGCCATATCGTTTTGTGATGCCGAAGAAAAAGAATATTTAAGAGATGTAGAAAAATTAATTGCAAAGAAAATTGATGTAATAGATAATCATCCTTTTCCGCTGATGGATCACTACCCCGTGAAAGCACCGAAACAACAGCAAGGCAGAAGAAACTCTGGACATGCACGACCAAAACCAAGTGGTAACACTGGTCAGAAAAAATGGTTCGGCAAACCAAGAACTTCCCGATAGTTTTTATTTTATTCGGATAAAGAATAATTTTGCAGAAAAATAACTTGTATGGATTTTATTAAAAAAATGTGGAATGAAAAGCCATTGGCTTTCATTCTTTATGTCGGTATATTTTTCAGAGCACTGTCAGTACTTTTTTCGAAAGGATACGGCATGCACGACGACCATTTTTTGGTAATAGAATCAGCAGGTTCGTGGGCTAACGGTTTTGATTATAACGACTGGCTACCTAACGGCCGTATAGAACACCCTATTCCTTCCGGTCATAGTTTTTTCTATTCCGGAGTACATTATTTCCTTTTCAAAACAATGAAGTTTTTCGGTCTCAACGACCCGCAGGGTGAGATGTATATAATACGATTAATACATGCGCTTTTATCTTTACTTGTAATATATTACGGCTTCAAAATTACTGAAAAAATATCAGGAATAAAACAGGCAAAAATGGTAGGGTTATTACTTTCCATCTTCTGGTTTATGCCGTTTTTAAGTGTTCGCAATCTTATCGAATATGTATGTATAGTGCCATTAATGTATGCTACATGGATTGCTCTGAAAAACCGGGAAAGAACAGGGGTAGCGCCTTATGTATGGGCAGGCTTCTGGCTCGGAATAGCATTTTCAACCCGTTTCCAATCCATCATATTTACAGGCGGTTTCGGGCTTGCATTATTATTTTCTAAAAAAATAAAAGAAGCAATCGCCCTCGGGATAATGTTTGTAATAGTTGGCGGCGCCATTCAGGGCATCACCGATTATTTTATATGGGGTGTACCTTTCGCCGAATTCAAGGAATATATTGTTTACAATATCGCCAATTCAAAACAGTATTTTGTACAGCAATGGTACATGTATTTGGGCTTGATAATCGGTATTTTAATTCCTCCGATAAGTATCTTTTTATTCTTTGGATTTTTTAAAGAATGGAAAAAACAATTGCTGTTATTTCTGCCGAGTTTTATCTTTCTTGCCTTCCATTGTTATTTTCCAAATAAGCAGGAACGCTTTATTCTGCCTATTATTCCATTTATAATTATCCTTGGATATGTTGGCTGGGATGACTTTGTAACTAAATCTAAATTTTGGCAACAGCGACAAAAACTGCTTCGCGCCTGTTGGATATTCTTTTGGGTAGTAAATACAATTCCTCTTTGTGTAGTTTCTGTTGCTTATTCAAAAAGAAACAGAGTGGAATCAATGACTTATATAGCAGCAAAAGGTGATGTAAAAGCAGTAGTTATAGAAGATACCAACAGAGATGATTTTACAATGCCACCACTATTTTATCTGCAAAAATGGGGACATGTGTTCGGCATCACTAATATTTATCCCGCTTATCAGTTTGCTCAGGAGTTCTATAAGCTCGAACCAAAAGACCGCCCGAATTATGCTGTATTTATGGAGAATGATAACATCGAAAAAAGAGTGGATTCTTTGACTGCATACATCCCAACATTAACCTACGAAGCAACAATAGAGCCTAGTTCAATAGATAAATTAATGTTCTGGCTCAATCCCATGAACAATAATCAGACTACTTATATTTATAAAATCAAGTAGTATTTTATCTCTCCGGAGTACCCTTTATTTGTAAAAATATTTTTTGTTTACAGAACATTAATTTCTTACCTCCTTTTATTTGTTGAATTATAATGAGAAAGAATAGTTATGACCTTCTTTTTTCTTTTCCCGTCATAGATTGCGTGTGCACAAATTCGTATCTTTCGCCTCTATAAACAAAAAGTGAAAATCCTTATAAAAAATATTAAGCAGTTGGTACAGATTGAAGAGCAGCCAAGATTAAAAGTTGCAGGGAGAGATATGAAAACACTAAACTGCATAAATGATGCATGGCTTGCCATTGAAGATGATAAAATTGCGGGGTTTGGTAAAATGGCCGACTGGGAAGGCATTTCGGACTGGTCAAACTTAACGGTAATTGATGCGGATAATAAATTGGTGATGCCCTGTTATTGCGACAGCCACACACATATAGTGTATGCAGGAAGCAGAGAAGGCGAGTTTGTAGACCGTATAAATGGATTGACGTACGATGAAATATTTGAACGTGGCGGCGGCATTTTAAACTCTGCTAAAAAACTTCATTCAGCATCCGAAGAAGAATTAATAGAATCAGCACTTAAGCGCGTAAACGAAATAATGATGCAGGGTACGGGTGCCGTTGAAATAAAGTCAGGTTATGGTTTGAGTACCGAATCGGAACTGAAAATGCTGCGTGTTATAAAGAAATTAAAAACACTTTCGCCTCTTACAATAAAAGCTACATTCCTTGGTGCGCATGCTATTCCGGCAATTTACAAAAACAATAAAAGGGCATACATTGATTTATTAATTAATGAAATGATGCCAAAAATTGCAGCGGAACAACTCGCTGATTATTGTGATATTTTCTGCGAACAAAACTACTTTACAAAAGAAGAAACCATCGAAATACTTACTGCCGGCAAGAAACATGGTATGACACCGAAAGTACATGCCGAGCAAATGAGCAATTCGGGAGGGACAATTGCAGGGGTTGAAGTAGGTGCAATAAGTGTGGATCATTTGGAATTTGTAGGTGATGCAGAAATAAGTGCGTTACAGAATTCAAAAACAATGCCTACGATATTACCCGGCGCAGCTTTCTTTTTGAGTTTGCCCAATCCACCGGCACGCAAAATGATAGATGCAGGCTTGGCCATTGCTGTTGCCAGCGATTATAATCCGGGAAGTTGCCCAAGTGGAAACATTAATTTTATGATGTCTGTTTGCTGTGTTCAATATAAAATGACACCGGAAGAAGCCATAAATGCAGCTACTATAAACAGTGCGTATGCAATGGATTTGAGTTCAACTCATGGCAGTATTGCTGTAGGCAAACAAGCAAATCTTTTTATTACAAAAGAAATTCCTTCCTATAATTTTATTCCTTATTCTTTTGGAAGTAATCTTATAGAAACGGTAATCATTAATGGAAGAGTATTAATGGACAATTGATAATGGATAATTGAAAATTTGTGATAGGTAAAGAAAATGTTCTTAAGGATAAAAGTTACAAATTTTCAATTAGGATAGTTAAATTCTATCAGTTTTTTTCGAAACAAAAAAATGAATATGTTATTTCAAAACAAGTTTTAAGAAGCGGAACATCTGTAGGAGCAATGATAGAAGAAGCGAATCAAGCGGAAAGCAAAGCTGATTTTATTCATAAATTATCCATTGCAAATAAAGAAGCAAATGAAACACATTATTGGTTAAGATTAATAAAAGATACCGAATTAATTAAAGAAGATGTTTTACCTTTACTTAAAGATTGTGAAGAATTAATGAAATTACTGACAACAATAATTAAAACAACAAAAAAGAATATTAATAAGAAACCATAAATCACACAACACCATTATCAATTTTCAATTATCCATTATCAATTATGACAAGTAATCAACTTATAGAATGCGTTCCAAACTTCAGTGAAGGAAACGACTTAAATATTATTAAACAAATTACCAACGAAATAGAATCAGTTGAAGGAGTAAAATTATTAAACGTTGACCCTGGCAAAGCAACCAACAGAACGGTTGTAACATTTGTTGGTAATCCTGAAGCTGTTGTGAATGCGGCATTTCTAGCAATTAAAAAAGCCAGTGAACTTATAGATATGAGCAAACACAAAGGAGAACATCCTCGAATGGGTGCGACTGATGTTTGCCCGCTTATTCCTATTGCAGGTATTACGATGGAAGAAACTGCAGAATATGCTAAGAAGTTGGGCGCAAGAGTTGGTAAGGAATTAAATATTGCAGTGTATTTATATGAAGCGGCTCAATCAAATCCTGAACGTAATAATCTTTCCGTAATTCGTAATGGTGAGTATGAAGGGTTCTTCAAGAAAATAAAATTGCCTGAATGGAAACCTGATTTCGGCCCTGCCGAACATTCAGCAAAATGGGGTTCTACCGTAATTGGAGCAAGAGATTTTTTAGTTGCATACAATGTTAACTTAAATACAACATCTACCAGAAGAGCTAATTCAATTGCTTTTGATGTGAGAGAAGCAGGAAGAGTAAAACGGGAAGGCAACACAGTAACAGGTAAAATAGTAACGGATGAAAAAGGAAATCCGGTTAATATTCCAGGCTCATTAAAATCTGTAAAAGCAATAGGATGGTATATTGAGGAATATGGTATTGCTCAAATATCAATGAATTTAACCAATATAAATATCACACCTGTTCATATTGCGTTTGATGAAGTTTGCAAAAGAGCCTCAGAAAGGGGAATAAGAGTTACCGGTTCAGAATTGGTTGGTGTGGTTCCTTTAAAATCATTGCTTGATGCAGGAAAATATTTTCTTGAAAAACAAAATCGTTCAACAGGAGTATCAGAAAAAGAATTAATCAAAATAGCTGTAAAATCATTAGGTCTGGACGAACTGGCACCATTTAAACCTGAAGAAAGAATCATCGAATATTTATTAAAAGATGATTTGAAAGCAAGATTAATAAAAATGAATCTGGTTGAGTTTGCTGATGAAACAGCTAGTGAAAGCCCTGCTCCTGGAGGAGGTTCTATATCAGCTTATATCGGTTCGTTAGGAATATCATTGGGAACAATGGTTGCAAATCTTTCTTCACACAAACCGGGCTGGGATGACAGGTGGAAAGAATTTTCGGATTGGGCAGAGAAAGGACAATACTATAAGAGTGAATTACTAAAATTAGTTGATGAAGATACCAATGCGTTTAATAAAATAATGTCGGCTTTTGGTTTACCTAAATCAACTGATGAAGAAAAGAAAGCACGTACGGCAGCCATTCAAGAGGCAACAAAGTATGCTACTGAAGTTCCATTTAAAGTAATGCAGCTATGTTACGATTCGATGGCGGTAATAAAAGCGATGGCAGAAATAGGAAATCCTAATTCGGTAACCGATGCCGGAGTAGGTGCATTATGCGCACGCTCTGCAGTAATGGGAGCATTTTTAAATGTAAAAATAAATGCATCAGGATTAACAGATAAAATTTTTGCAGCAGAAATTGTTGCAAAAGGAAAACAACTGGAGGAAAAAACGATTGCACTTGAAACTGAGATTTTGAAGGTGGTGAATTCTAAAATTAAATAAATGTCGTTCAGCAGCTCCTTTAAGAAAGCCATAAGAAAACATCCAGCATTCCGGAGGTTCTTTTATTCTTTTCCTTTTAGGTTATTGCTTCTCGACTTTAAAAAGAATTTACTTCTTGTTCTTTTTTGGGCTTTCTTTTTTGCTGCCATATTTAATGCAATTTCTCCTGCTTATGGTGTAGCCTTTTTATTTTTAGGTCCTGAATATCTGGACAAATTAAATTTCCTTTCTTATTTTATCTTAGGTTTTTCATTAGGCGGATTTATTATGGCCTACAATATGGCAAGCTTTATTAAGAATGCCTTCCGTTTTCCTTTTTTGGCTTCACTTCGTTATCCGTTTTTAAAATACTGCATTAATAATTTCATTATTCCCGTTTCATTTATAATTGTTTATTGCATCAAGATTTATTTCTTTCTTTTAGGAGAAGATATAATGTCATCACTGACAATAATGCTTATGCTTATTGCATTTATAAGCGGAATAAGCCTCTTTTTATTTATTTCAATAACATATTTTTTCAGTACCAATAAAGATATGTTTAAACTCTTTGGAATAAAACATAGAAACGAAATAAGTTACACTTCCGATTCTAAAGGCAGTGGCGAACGAAACCTTCGATTGGTAAAGGAGTCACGCGACTGGTATGTAGAAACCTATTTAAGTAAACCCTTTCACACACGTTTAGTACGGTCAGTGCAGCATTATAAAAAAGAAATGCTGAAAGATGTTATCAGAAAAAATCAGCATTCAGCATTTTGGTTTCAACTCATTGCAATTGTTTGTTTTTTGGCATTGGGTTTTGGGGGAGGAATTAGTATTTTCGAAATACCTGCAAGCGCAAGTCTATTCTTCTTGTTTACGGTATTTATTATGATTTTTTCCTCTTTTTATCGCTGGTTTAGAGGTTGGTCAACACCTGTGTTTATTATTTTTCTAGTTGGTTTCAATTATATACATAAAATTGATTTATTGTCGAATGACCACGCCTACGGCTTAAATTACAATACTATTAAGACTGACTATAGTTATGATAACTTTAAAAAAATAGATAAACGAAATGATTTGCTATTAAAAGATATCAATCAAACGATAGCTACTTTAAATAAGTGGAAATTGAAAAACACAACTTCAACTGATCCTAAGAAAAAACCAAAATTGTATTTTATCAATACTTCCGGCGGAGGGTTACGTTCTTCTCTTTGGACCATGTATACCTTGATGTATGCAGATAGTTTATCAAAAGGAAAACTACTTGACCGTGTACAATTAATTACGGGTTCATCCGGCGGAATGGTTGGTGCTGCTTACCTGCGTGAATTGTATCTTAAAAAGAAAGAAAATAAATTGGATACGTATTATAACAAAAACTACCTCACTAATATTTCAAAAGACATCTTGAATCCAATTGCATTCAAGATAGCAACTAACGAATGGCTATTTCCAATGCAAAGTTTTACAATTAATGGAAATCGTTATCCCAAAGACAGAGCATTTTCATTTGAGCAGAAGTTAGAAGAGAATTTGGATAATGTGTTCGATAAAAAACTATCTGATTATGCTAATGCTGAGGCGAATGCCGATATTCCGATGATGGTGTTTTCTCCTTCAATAGTTAATGATGGACGCAAGTTGATGATTTCTCCATTAGGGATTTCTTACTTAACACAAAATGCCAGAACATCCAAAACAATCTATAATAGGTTGTTTGATGGTATAGAATATTCGCGTTTCTTTGAGCCTCAACGTGCATATAATACTAAATTCACAAGTGTATTACGTATGTCGGCCACGTTCCCCTATTTGTCACCCGTGGTTTCTTTACCCAGCGAACCTCGTATAGAAATTATGGATGCAGGATTACGTGATAATTATGGCTTGGAAACAACATTGCGTTTTATAAAAACATTTAACGATTGGATAGCTGAAAATACCAGTGGTATTGTGATTATTCAAATTCGCGACAAACATAAAAATATTCCTATTGATGATAATCCTACACAAACATTGGTGCAGGCGCTTACACGGCCAATGGGTAGTTTTTATGGAAACCTTTTTGAAGTGCAGGATTATAATCAGAACCAACAAATACTGAATGCTGATGTATGGTGTAAATCAAAAATTGAAATCATCGATTTGCAATTACGAAACGATAAGAATGACCATATTTCACTTAGCTGGCATCTTACTGCAAAAGAAAAAAGAAAGGTCTTCGCCTCTTTATACCTGCCCGAAAACCAAGCTGCTATTAAACGAATTGAAGAATTACTCAATTAGATTAATCGCTGATTAAATTGTACAGTAAAATATTTTAAAAATTATACCGTTGTGAGTTACTTAACAAGGTCGGTTTGGGTTTTATCTATTATCAGTTTATTTACCGATATGGCTAGCGAAATGCTTTATCCAGTAATGCCTGTATACCTTAAAAGCATTGGTTTTTCAATAGTATTAATAGGAATGCTCGAAGGTGTGGCAGAAGCAACTGTAGGTTTAAGTAAAGGATATTTTGGCAAACTATCTGACGACTTAGGTAAACGGGTACCGTTTGTTAGGGTTGGTTACGGATTAAGTGCACTCTCGAAACCGATGATGGCTGCTTTTGTTTACCCGTTATGGATATTCTTTGCCCGAACAGTTGACCGACTCGGAAAAGGTATACGAACCAGTGCCAGAGATGCCATACTTTCAGATGAAGCAACCAAATCAAACAAAGCAAAAGTGTTCGGCTTCCACCGTTCTATGGATACCTTAGGTGCCGTGCTGGGACCTTTATTCGCATTGATTTACTTATACTTTAATCCTCATGCATATAAAACGCTATTCCTAATCGCTTTTCTTCCCGGACTTCTCGCTGTAATTGCTTCCTCCTTTCTGAAGGAAAATAAGCCGAAGGCAAAAGATAAAGTTTCCACCAACTTTTTCTCATTTCTCCATTACTGGAAACAAAGTTCACCCGAATATCGCAAACTTGTTACCGGATTATTGCTGTTCACTCTTTTTAATAGTTCCGATGTTTTTCTGTTGCTAAAAGCAAAGCAGGCTTCGCTTAACGATATGCTCATTATAGGTATTTATATATTCTATAATATAATATATGCGTTGTTCTCCTATCCCATAGGTATTATTGCTGATAAAGTAGGACTAAAAAAGATGTTTGTTATCGGGTTGATTCTTTTTGCTGTTGTCTATTTAGGGATGGCTGTTAACACAAATATATACGGTTTCCTTGGATTGTTTTTTCTATATGGAATTTATGCAGCAGCCACCGACGGCATTTCAAAAGCATGGATTAGCAACATTTCCGACAAGAAAGATACCGCAACAGCCATTGGCACCTATTCAAGTTTCCAAAGTATTTGCACCATGCTTGCCAGCTCATTCGCAGGGCTTATTTGGTTTAAGTTCGGCGCTTCTGCCACGTTTATTATTTCAGGAAGCATCACCTTAATAGTTGTTGCTTACTTCTGGATAGCCATAGAAAATCCTGCAACAGACCCCTAACATATCGCTAATTTATCCGACTCCAATAGCAAAATAACCGAAAAGTAACATCAACAAGCTAAAGTTAAGGTACAACAGGCGATAAAATATTAAATTAAATAAAACTCCTCTAGATTTAAAAATCAAACTCAAAAGGGCAATTTTTCATCGGATTGTAAATGGTAGTAGCCAAAAAAAATCCCGCCCATTTTCAAGAGCGGGATTTTTTTAGAATTTAGAATTTAGAATTTCTACTTACGCCACCGCAATTTTATAATACTTCACAACAATTATTTTACCACTTTTATTAGTAATCACCATTTTTTCACCAGTACCAGGCAAATCGCCTTTCACCACTTCAAGCATTTCATTAACTACAAGAGGAGTACCAACAGTACAAACACCAGTTTTCAACACTTGTCTGCAAACCATCACACTCACACCGCTAGTTAACAAAGTAAACTGCATTTTATATTTCACAGGAATTCTACTTGCAACAACCCTTGAAGCAAATTCTTTAACCTTCAATTTTTTTGGTTTTTTAGCTTCTTTCGGCTCCACACTTCTCTTAATGCTACCAAAAGTAGCACGTTTAGTCAATTCCTTATCTTTAACCGACCTAGCATAAGTCCTGATAGGAGCTAAAACCAACATACAAGTTTTCATAAAAGTATCAACCAAAATTTTATCATCGCCACTCAATGTATTAATATCTTGGCTCAAATCAATTTTACTGTTATTCATTTTCCACGCATTATCGTGATTTTTTTGAAACAGGTCAACCATCCCACTTGTAAACCCTTTAGCAACAAGCGCAGCCGCATTGCCGCCCTTATTAATCATATCCATAGTTACATTGAAATTTGTATGAAACAAACCAATATTTCTATCACTAATACTTTTGTTCAACTTAGCCAAATTAAAACTAGCCTTAGTATCAGTAATACTGCCATCAGCAACACATTTACCAATCGCATAATTCATCTTCACAGTAAGCGGAAGTTCAGCATCCATAAAAGCATCACGCTTTCCTATCTCACCTTTTTTTAATTCCAACATCCCTGTCGTACCAACCATATCTTCAACAGCTTGCTTCTGTAAATCAAATGTAGCAGTAACCCAAGGATTAATAAAATCAACATCAATACCAATAGCATTATCATAGTTGGCTATAAACAAAGCCCTCACAACATTCCCAAAAGGAACAACATCTTCAATTTTTATATTCATTTTTTAAAAGGTTTTTCATCAAAACAATTTCTTGTCTTGACCCTGCGCCTGTTTTTTTAAGAAAAAAACACAAGTAGTTAATACTATCTTTTTTAGCCGCAGGATACCTTTTCAGGCGGTAATCTCCAGTAGAGTCTCACACAGGTTCTTAAGTGAGTAACACAAAATTACTAAACTTATTGGTTATTCAAGATAAATAAATTAATAAATACACTATTATTTATAATAATTAATTATCATAACCCAATTTAGTACTACACACAAAGTCTCCCCTCTCATTTTTTCAAGGAGATGGGCTGGGGGAGAGGTCTCATAAACGCTATGGTACACTCTCGAAGTCATAATATTCATTCCCGAAGACATCATATTCATTCCCGATAACCTCAGGTTCATTCCCGATAACCTCAGGTTCACTCCCGATGACCTCAGGTTCACTCCCGAAGACGTCAGGTTCATTCCCGAAGACGTCAGGTTCACTCCCTTTCACATACATTTTAATTCAACATATCACCAAATCAACACTTTAGTGTTTTTCACACAGCCCCGTCAGCAGTGAACGTTTTTTCCACACATGGCAATTATTAGGTGGCATCTAGATACCATACAAAGCACAAAAAACTCTTTACCTAATCCGTAAAGAGTTTTTTATTTTAAAATTAAAGAGAGGACAGAAACGATAATTACATTAGTAATCAACAAAACAAGAATTACGATTATTTATGTTTCCCTATAATTCTTTTCCGGTGATTAATTCCCCAATCACGAAGTTCATCAATCAAACTTCTCAAAGTTTTCCCATAATTCGTCATCGAATATTCAACCATCACAGGCACCGAATCATATACAGTACGTTTAACCAGTTGGTTTACTTCCAAATCCCGAAGTTCTTTGGAGAGCATACGGTCAGTAATTCCCGGTATTTCCTTTTTCATTTCACTAAATCTTTTGTTGCCAAAAGTTAACGAAATAATTATTGGCAGTTTCCATTTGCCGCTTAAAATATCCAATGCATCCCGCACCGGCAGTATTGCTTTGGTACATTCGCTGTAAGGAAGAAGTTCTTTTAGTTGTCCCATTTTTATAATAATTGAATTAACTATACTTGAATATAGTACTATACTTTAAGTAAGTACTTACTTTTGGTTAGCAAATATATGTACTTTTGTACCGATAAACAAATAAATAATTTATTTGTTAGAGAAGTTAAATAATAAACAATAATTAAAAACAATTTAAAAACAATGAAAAAATTAATTT
>CAIRRW010000483.1 GCA_903881065.1 uncultured Bacteroidota bacterium | reverse complement strand
TTTATTTTATATTGTTAATAGGAGAATGAAAATTTAAGAACCAATTTTATGCGAAGTCAATTAAAAGTATAATTCGTAATTTACTATTATTCTACAATAAACTTCTTGGTTATTACTCTTCCTTTTAGTTGAATGGTTATAAAATAAATACCTCTATCTAATTCCTTTATATCAAAGGAATATTTAGTGTTTCCGTTAATTTCCTTAAGATTAATTGATCTTATGTTTTCCCCTAACACATTAGTTATAATTGCAAATCCTTCAATTCCTTCAGTATTAATTGAAATAGTTACAAATTCCCTAGCCGGATTGGGAAATAAGGTGATTAATTTGTCAAATATCAATTCGTTTATGCCAGTATTATCGTACCCAATAGATGCTGAAGAACATCCATTATTATTTGTTACAACTACTGAATAAACACCTCCTATAGAAGCTGTGTAAGTAGTATTTGTATCTCCAGAAATTATAGCCCCATTGATATACCATTGATTTCCATATGGTGCACTTGAAGTTAATACATTTCCTGCTGCTCCTGTAATAACAGGTATTGCCGGCAATGGATTCACTGTAATACTTAATATTTGAGAAGAACCTGTTCCGCAAGAATTTATAGCCGCAACTGTAATATTCCCTGACGTAATATTTGATGTCAATATAATGCTATTTGTTGTCGATGTACCAGTCCATCCTGATGGTTTTGTCCAGATATAGCTTGTGGCATTTGTTACCGACGTAATATTATAAGTATGCGTGCTGTTTTCACAAATAGATAATGTTCCTGCTATAGCGCTTGGCTGTGCCGGCACGGAGGATATTGTTATATTCAATACTTGTACTTGTCCCATACAGGCTCCTTTTAACCCTTTCACAGTAATAGCTCCTCCGATAGATCCTGGTGTAACAGTAATGCTGTCGGTAGTTGAAGTTCCCGACCAACCTGAAGGTAAAGACCAAACATAAGATGTTGCCCCTGCAAGAGAGGAGATATAATATGATTGTGCTGCACTTCCTGAGCAAAAATTTGAATTACCAATTATAGAAGTTGGTTGAGTTGGAGGAAGTGTAACTTTTACTGTATAGGAAAAAGCAGCACTTGTACCACAATTGTTCGAGGCTGTTACTTTAATAATGCCTGTAGAATTACCTGTAGTAATGCTAATATTATCGGTTGTAGAACTTCCTGACCAACCAGTCGGCAATGTCCAGTTATATGATGTGGCATTAGAAACAGGACTTGCATAATATGTAAGTACAGAACCAGCACATAATGAATCGAGGCCGCTGATTGAGGCTGGTGGATTAGGTATAGAGGTTACTGTAACGGCAATTGTACGAGGAATACTATAACATTGACCATTATATGTAGAAACAGAAATATTTCCGGATGTACCTGCAACAGCTGAAATAGAAGTAGCAGTAGAAGTCCCTGTCCATCCAGTCGGCATTGTCCACAAATAGGACGTAATACCTGTAACGGGTGAAATCGAATAATTTTGAGAAGTTCCTGCACACATTGTTGTATTTCCAATTACTGCACCCGGTTGAGTAGGAGAAGTTAAAGGCATTACGGCAAGTGTTCGTGCTACACTCGAACCACAAGAATTATTTGCTGTAACGGAAATAGTTCCTCCAGTTGTTCCTGTAGTAGTACTGATTGAATTTGTTGCTGATGTACCTGCCCATCCTGATGGCAATGACCATGAATAAGAAGTGGCGCCAGTTACAGCTGTTACTGAATACGTTGCTATATTATTAGGGCAGAAACTAGCATTCCCAAAGATTGAACCCGGTTGAGCAGGAGCTGTTATTATAGAAACGGTTAATGTTTGTGCCTGTCCTGAACCAAATGAATTTCCTGCAGTAACAGATACGATTCCACCAATTGTTCCAACAGAAGTAATATTAATATAGTTCAAGGAAGAAGCTCCCACCCATCCTGATGGAAATGTCCAGGAATAACTACTTGGAGAAGCGCCCGAAACAGGAGTTACTGAATAGGTTTGTGTACTTCCTGCACATACCGTTGTATTTCCGATTATTGCTGTCGGTTGTCCGGGTACCTGAGCAAATATTGGATTAATTATAAATATAGCTAAAAGAGAAATAAATAATGTAGTTCTTATCATGATTAAAATTGATGCTTTAATGGTTATTATTATATTCATTCTTCTGTAAATTTATCAATATTAAAATGAAAGAGAATAAATAAAACTGTTTGTCGAAGGTCTCGCTAATTTTAGCTTTCATCAATAAAAGAAGATGTTTAGTATTCAAAAAACGATAAATTCCTATACACTTTTAAAAAAAAATCCCCCTTCAATTAAGAAGGAGGATTTTTTTATGATAAATTATTAAAATTAAAATACACCTTTTGCTTTGATACCCAATTCAACTTTTTTCAAAGCAGTAATATAAGCACCAATACGCATTGATGTTTTAAATTGAGTTGCATTATCCCAAACTGTTTCAAATGCAAGGTGCATAGAAGCATCATGTTTTGTATTAACTTCTTCTTCTGACCAGTAATAACCTGATTTATTTTGAACCCATTCGAAATAAGAAACTGTTACTCCTCCTCCATTAGCTAAGATATCCGGAACAACAATAATTTTCTTCTCATTTAAAATATGATCTGCTTCAGGTGTTGTTGGACCATTTGCACCTTCTACAATCAACTTCGCTTTTATCTGTGTTGCTATTTCTTCAGTAATTACATTTTGTAAAGCTGCAGGAACCAATACATCTACATTTGAAGTAAGTAATTCGGTATTCACAATTTCCACACCACCAGTAAAGCCTTTTAATATTCCTCCGTTTTCTTTTGCAAAACGCAAAGCAGCATTAATATCAATACCTTTTTCATTCCAGAATGTAGCAGTATGATCACCTATTGCACAAACTTTAATACCTTGTTCGCTTAATAAACGAGCTGCATGAGAACCAACATTACCAAAACCTTGTACAGCAGCAGTAACATTTTTAGGATTCAAATTCATTTTCTTTAATGCAGCAAGTGTAGCAACCATTACACCACGACCTGTAGCTGCATCTCTTCCCAATGAACCGCCTAATCCAACTGGCTTACCTGTAGTTACACCAGGAAAATCACCACGGTGAACTTTATTGTAAGCATCAACCAGCCAAGCCATTTCTCTTCCACCTGTTCCCATATCCGGAGCAGGAATATCTCTATCAGGACCAAAAACATCTGCCATAGCAATAGTATATGCTTTTGTCAATCTTTCCAATTCAGCAACACTCATTTTACGAGGATCGCATTTAATACCGCCTTTAGCACCGCCATAAGGTAAATTAGCAACTGCACATTTGAATGTCATCCATGCCGAAAGTGCTTTTACTTCATCATCATTTACATCCATTGCATAACGGATACCACCTTTTGATGGCCCTAATGTTGTTGAATGCACTGTACGGAATCCTTCAAATACCTGAGATTTTCCATTATCCATCATAATTGGTAAACTTACTTTTACCTGTTTTTGTGGATTTCTTAATACGTTCGCTACTTCTTCCGATAATCCGTAAATTTTTGCAGCTACATCCAATCGTGCTAATACTGCTTCAAACATACTGTGTTCCTGATGTTCTGCTTTTTCTGCCATTGTTTTTGTTGTCATTTTTAATCAATTATTATCTTCTGTAATTATATACTCTATTTTTGGGTGGGCGAATTTATAAAAAATTATAATGTGGGGATAAAATTAATGTCATTAATCGATTAATTTAAGTTTATATACTTTGAGTTTTCTGACCTAAATCATTTTATTTAACAAGTCTTTATTCTTTTGTAGACTTTAATATTTAACAAATAACTTGTTAATATAAATTAATTGTTATTCCTTTATCTTCTCTATTACTATCCATTACTAAAAAAATGAAAAACGTTTTCAAAATAATATTTACACTTTTGCTGTCAATGTTTTTCATTAACATGAATGCACAAGATGATGATGCCCCTATTAAGAAAGATACTGTAGATGCTCCCACGGCACTCATTATTTCAGGAAATAACAAATGTGATTCTGCTGCAGTTCACCTGAAAAGAAATGAAAAGAAAATTGCTGACAAACTCTTTTCAGATGCAATGAAAGATTATAAAAAATCATTAAAGCTAAATAAAACCACTTATCCTGTTTATTATAGAATGGGGTTATTGCAAACTAAAACGGAAGATTATAAAGAAGCGATTATAAATTTCACTATTGCATTAAAACTGGACTCCTCCCACAACGAAGTTTTTCGAGACAGGGGTATTGCTGAAGTAGCAGTGCAAAAATTTACCGAAGCTAAAAATGATTTTTCTCGCGCAATCAGTTTAGATGTAACTGATGCTGTTGCCTATTATCAGCGGGGGATGCTTGCCGAACATGGCAGAGACATACAACCATCCTTTGATGATTATGAAGCTGCTTTGGATGCAAAACCTAATTATGCCGATGTATTATTCCGACGTGGAATGTTGTTGAATAATATTAAAAAAGATTATGTGCTTGCTCTTGCTGATTTCAGTAAGGTTACCGAAATCGACCCTAACTATAAAGAAGCTTATTTATGGAAGGGAAAAGCGTATTTCAATGGTGAAGATTATAAATCAGCTGAAAGAGAATTAACACATTATTTGCAGATTGATTCGAGCAATATAGAAGCTTTGGTAACCCGAGGAGCTTCACGATTAAACAGTAACGATTATTCAAATTCCATCCGCGATTTTGATGATGTAATAAAACTGGATCCTAAAAATATTGTTGCGCTTACCAATCGTGGACTAGCAAAAGGGTTGGCAAAAAACATTGCAGGTGGATTAGAAGATTTAGATTTAGCAATAAAAATCAAATTCGATTACTCCCCTGCATATATCAATAGAGCATTGGTAAAATACATGTCGAAAGACAGGAAAGGTGGATGCAAGGATTTAAAAAAAGCGGATGGTTTAAATAATGCTAAAGCATACGAATTAATTCAGAAGTACTGCAAGGAAGAACAACAATAAGAAGACGTACTAAACTTCTTTAAAGCGTAATTTATTATTGAATTCTACTGCTGTGATAAACAGAAGAAATTATGCGCCTAAAAATCCATTGGCTTCAAACAATACCTGCGCGAACAAAAAAACTCCCGCCACATTTAAATGCAGCGGGAGTTTTTTTGTTCGCGAATTTCAAATTCTCGATTACGAAATTACACCATACCTATTTGTTAATTACTTTACTCCTACCCTACCTATCGTCACCATCAATTTCCACATCATGTATCAATGTATTTTTATCTTTTACCAAAGCATATACTTCTGCTAAAGTGGTAGGCGCATTAAAATGATGTTTAATACCTAATTGTTGTGCAAGTCTGTTAGCATCCAGCGCACTCATTGCTTTAAATTCCTTGCGTGCCAATAGTCGTCCGGGACGAAGCAATGCTTTATCCAGTTTTTTTAACCCTACGTTAAAGGTACAGATTATCTGCAGGTTCAGCATATCGTTAAGCAAGCCATCAGTCATATTAAGCAGGTTGGTAACTCCCTGTACGCGTGTTTCCGACGAGCGTGCAGCCAATAGTGGTTCGGCATCTTCTATAAGCAATACACAAAAATATCCTTCTTCGGAATAACTGGCAACTTGCTGAGAGATAAAGGTCATGAAGCCCGGTTCTACCAAATGGTCAACCATATTTGGAGGCATATAAATTACTATTTTATTATTGTCGGCCATCGACCTTAATAAATGCCGTATATAATACGTTTTGCCAGTACCTGGTTCACCATGAAACAAAACTAAACCTTTGCTTTCGTTTTTAAAACGTCCCATCAGTTCATTATGAAATCGCTCGAAGCCATAACCATAATTCATATCCAGATTTTTTATTTCAAAGCTGTCATCCACATCATGCCCTGCCAAAGCGAAGTTACCATCTCCTGAAACCTGAACCATATATATCTGCGGTGTTTCGGGTAATGACTGAAGAGAACACTGGTCGATATATCCTTCCACTTCCATTTCAAAATCTTCATCCCGTTTGCCCGATTCATCGCTTGGATGATACATAACGAACTGACTGGTGTTTACAGACCCATTGGTATATACATCATAATCTTCTTTTATAAACGTCGGCACATCAAAATTATCTTCATCTCTATGCTGAATTTGGTTTGCGGAGATCATATACTCTTTTTCCGGAAAGTTTAACGTATAACGAATCAGTCTTTTATCATCATCGCCTCCTTCGTCGTACTGCATAGTCATGGAATGTATAACAGTGGCATCCATATTTTCAATCAATAACTTTTTCATTGCAAGCGCTTCAATATTTGAAGCAGGAAATGAGTATACCGAAGGCAATGCCTTATAGGCAAGCAGATAATAGCGATGTGCAGCAAATGATTCGGGAGCGCTTCCTTCTGATAGCCATTTTAAATCGACCATATTAAATTCAGGCTGATTACCGGATTGCAGTTCTTCCTTTTGATCCTTTTTCAACTTTACGTTTTTTTTGTTTCTATTTTCCATAATTTTTTCTTTTTCTACAAATTGATTTACCCATTCATCATATAATCTCTTATTTTCCTCAATAGGTAAAGTCAATGGCACTTTATGTTCTCCATAATAATTAATATCGCGAATAATTATATTAGTAGACCTGCGATTATATTTAATTGTTTTTTTTATCCAGTTACCTTTTTCATCATTCTCATAATCAAAAGTGGTGGCAGTAAAACCTGTTTTATTTTTATTGAATGGCGAGACTAATTTCCCATCCTTATCATAATTGCGTTCGCACTTGGTGCTGCGTTGCACGGTGCCATCCTCATTCATTTCTGTCCTTACAATGTAATTCCCTTTCTCATCATTTATTCTTGTATGCCAATTATCAAATGTTCCATCAGGATTTACATTTCTGAAATCATTAAGAAAACCATTGTCATCGTATTTCATATACTGAGTTAATCGATGATTGGTTTTATCTTTTAAATCCTTTTCATTTTTTATATATAATATCCGAACTGTTTTATTTCCTTTTTCATCATATTTATATTCTTCTCTTTGTAAAAAATCACCATCTGGATAGTAAGAATAGGTTTCAATCATATTGCCTTTACTATCAAATGTATTGTTGGATTGATAGGTAATTTCCCCATCAGCATTATATGAAAATTGTTCACTTACTTTTCCAAATTTATTGTATACCGTTTTTGTTGTTCCATTTGAATGACTGCTTAATTCCTGCTCTTCCGTTTTAGCTCCATTTTTATTATACGTTTGCAGATAATTTTTTAATGAGGTCTTTTGATTTTCAATTTTACCCAATTCATCCTGGACATGTGAAAATTTTACTTGATAACATATTTGTTTTATCTGCCATATATTGCCTTTCAAACCTTCTATTTCTAAATCAGTTTGTTTTTTATCACTTGTCTTTTTCATGGCTTATTTATTTAATTCTGTCAAAGGTAGTTCCAATAGTTGCCGTATCCTATATTTATAATTTTTAAATGCATTTGCAGCAATTTTAGTAGTGGTAAAAAAACTCCCGCCACATTTCTATGCAGAGCAATTAAACAACCACACCCCTGGCCCCTCTCTTCGAAAAAGAAGCGAGGGGAGCCAACGTGTAAAGTATCACGTACAATATCATCCAGTATTTCGGCAATCACCTTCCGCCCCCTTTCAAATATAAAGACAATGAGGAGTGGAATAATAAATAGAACTCCCGCCACATTTTCAGCAGCGGGAGTTTTATTAATTTACTCTGTAAGTTTTAAATAGGAAAGTTTATAAACTCTCTTTTTAATAGAATAACTTTCAAACTAATTACATCTTAGATTATATTATCCCGATAATTAAATAATAATAAATTACAACAGTTGGCTTCATAAATATGAATGTAATTTAACCTTGATATTCATATAAATAAAAACTAAGCCTGTTTTAATGTAAAATAAAAGCTGCTGCCTTTTCCTATTTCACTGGTTACCCAAATAGTGCCGCCTTGCTTTTCAATTAATTCTTTACAAAGCAATAAACCCAAGCCGGTACCTGATTCATCGGCAGTACCATGAGTAGAAATGTTTTTATCTATTTTAAATAAATGCGGTATAATATCCGCTTGTATTCCTATGCCGGTATCTTTAATTTGTATTTCGATGAATGAACCTTTTATTTGTGCATTAATTGAAACACTTCCATTTTTATTGGTAAATTTTATTGCATTTGAAATTAAGTTCCTTAATACTGTTTTTGTCATGTCGATATCACAATTTGCAAAGCAATCGGAAGTAATCGTATTAATAATCGAAATGTTTTTGTGCTTTGCAATTTCGTTGCTAAACAAACATACATCGGCTGCTATAGTTTTTAAATCTTGTCTCTTTAAATTGGGAATAATTAACCCACGCTGTAATCTAGCCCAATCCAACAGGTTTTCGAGCAAAGCCAGCGTTTGATTAGCTGACGAATGTATATTTGATGCATACTCTTTTATTTCTTCTTTCCTGAAGTTTTCAACATCATTAACCAATATTTCGCTGAAGCCAAGTATGGTATTAAATGGACTTTTTAAATCATGTGCAATTATCGAGAAGAACTTGTCTTTGGTAGCATTAAGTTCGAGTAGTTCATCATTTTGCAGTTCTATTTTTTTTGTCCGCTCTTCAACTTTATTTTTAAAGTCGTGCAATAATTCAACAACCTCCTTTTTTAAAATACTAAAATTACGTACCAGATTTTTAATCTCGTCATCAGATGTTTTAATTTCAAAATCATCCAGGTTTTCAAAGCCGCTTTCTACAAAAAGATGCGTTTTTTCTGCCAACTGCAAAATAGGTTTTGTAATTCTATTTGCAAGATAATAGCTGAATAATAAACTTATAATAACCAACAGAATGGAGTAAACAAGAAAACTGAAATTCAAATTGGCATATAAGTTTCTTTCTTTTTTATAAGCTGAATTGGTAAGATTATTAAAATCATTTATTATGGCACTTTCTATTTCATCAATCTTCAGGTTTAATGCTGAATTATCTTTAATACCAATTTTTTTATCAAGTAACGTCATCGAATCAAAATATGCAACATACTTTGTACTATAACTCAATAGCGTATCTTTTTCATTTTGGGTTAATTTACTGTTAGCTGCAATTTGTTTATTTAATATGGATGCATTCAATTTAAATGTATCGATAAACTTACTTTCATATCTAAGCATGTAATCCTTTTCATTTCTGCGTAATAATAAATATAACGTCATATCTACTTTGCCTGACTTTTCCAGCTTATGAGAATAATCTCTCATTGTTCCTATATAGCCATAATCAGCATAACCACGCAGTTTAATTAACCTTACAATTTGGTTGAAGGCAGAATCGTGTAGATTAATATTATATATAATCCGTTGAAGTGAATAATCAATATTAAAATCCTTTGTTTCATCATTCCTTTCAATTTGACTAATCTGCTTTTTTATTGCATGTTCAATTGAATCAATTGTCTGTAACAATTCACTAGTACCGGTTTTAAAAAATTTTATGTTTCTGATATCAGTTGAAAGAAAATGTTCATCGTAATGAAACTCAAATAAATTTGAAGTATATATCTCATCAATTGAATGCTGGGCAATATCAATATTTTCTTTTTTGTGGCTGTAAAAGTTGCTTAAAAAGATGATGGATAAACATAAAACACTGAACAGGATAAATATAAAATACAACTTAGCATTTAATGAATTAAACATTTTATTCGATTTAATAATTAATCTTACTAATGTAGATTTTATGATTTACTGTTTGGAGATTTTATAGACTTGTTTTATATATGCATATACAAAACCAATGAAAATAAGTGCAATGTTAAACCTAATAATCCGATAAATTTATGATTAAAATCAATGTATTTGGGAAATTACTAAAGTAATTTTGCATTGATTAAATTATCATTCAAATTTTATCATTATGTGAGTCGAAAACAAATTCTTCGATTCCTTATACTTATTAAAATCTATCTTCTTTATCCATTAAATGAAAAATAATATACCGGTGCCGGATAATGAAAAGGAGCGATTAGAGGCTTTATACAGTTATAATATCCTCGATACTTTTCCTGAAGAAGAGTTTGATCGTCTTACTTCACTTGCATCCTATATCTGCAATACACCTATGGCAATGATTTCGTTAGTGGATGCCAATAGGCAGTGGTATAAATCAAAACTCGGTGTGGACATGAGCGAAACTCCCAGAGAGTTTTCATTCTGTCAGTATACAATAATGGATGATGGTGTTTTCGAAATAGAAGATTCATTAAAAGATGAACGATTTACTGCTAATCCGTTGGTAGTAAACAAAACTAATTTCAGGTTTTATGCTGGAATGCCGCTCAAAACTCCCGAAGGTTATAATATTGGTACCCTATGTGTAATAGATATTCTTCCTAGAAAGTTGAGTAATGAACAAAAAGAAGCTTTAAAAACATTGGGGCATCAGGTGATTGCACAGTTTGAATTAAAGAAACGTACATTTTTAAGAGAGGAAGAGTTAAAGAATATAACAAAGGAAAAAATTGATTTACTCGAAGATAATTTAAAAGCGTATAAAGATGCTTTGGACGAAACCTCCATTGTTGCTATAACCGACAGTATAGGGCGAATTGAATATGTAAACAAAAAATTCTGTGACATATCCAAATATTCAAAAGAAGAACTGATAGGCCAAGACCATCGCATTGTAAATTCGGGATACCATAGCAAAGAGTATATAAAAAATTTATGGGATACAATTATTGCCGGTAAAGTATGGAAAGGGATTGTGCGGAATAAAGCCAAAGACGGTTCGTTTTATTGGGTTGATGCCACTATAGTTCCGTTTCTGAATAAAGCAGGAAAACCATATAAGTATGTTGCTATAAGGTACGATATTACTGAACAGAAAAAAATAGAATTAGAACTTATAGCTGCAAAAGAAAAGGCAGAACTGTCGGTGATGGCAAAAAACTCTTTTTTGAGTAACATGAGCCATGAGAT
>CAIRRW010000482.1 GCA_903881065.1 uncultured Bacteroidota bacterium | reverse complement strand
TTTTGATAAAGCAGAAGTAATTGTAAGTATTGCTGCCGACTTTTTGGCTAACTGGCTTTCTCCAATCGAATATGCAAAACAATATGCAACATTGAGAAGAGTTGGAAAAGACTCCAAAAAAATGTCGAAACATTATCATTTCGAATCCAACCTTTCATTAACAGGAGCTAACGCTGATGAGCGTTATCCGGTTAAAGTTTCGGAACAAGGCAAAGTTGCAGTTAACTTATATAATGCAGTTGCAAAATTAGCAGGCGGTTCCTCTTTATCTTCTTCAGCATTGGCTTGTGATGCATTAATTGCAAAAGCAGCAAAAGAACTTGTTGAGAACAAAGGAAAATCATTGGTTATCGCTGGTTCAAATGATGTATATGTTCAGTTAGTTGTAAATGGTATCAACCAGATGCTTGATAACTATGGAAAAACAATTGACATAGAAAACACCAATTTAACACGTCAGGGTGATGATGCAGCTTTTGCTGATTTAGTTGCTGAAATGGCGGCCGGCAAGGTAGATGCGTTGATTACTTACAATACAAATCCTGTTTATACTGCACCTGCATCTTTGAAATTTGCTGATGCATATAATAAAGTAGGTTTGCGTATTTCTCTTGCTGATAGAGCAGATGAAACTGCTTCAATGGCTACTTACATCTGTCCTGATCATCATTATCTTGAATCTTGGAACGACTTTAATCCTAAAAAAGGACACTATAGTTTAGCACAGCCAACAATCACTCCTTTGTTTGCACAACCGCGCAACGAAGGAACACGTCAGGCTCAGGAAACATTATTGGCTTGGGCTGGTAACACCACAGATTATCATTCTTTCATGCAAAAAGTATGGGAAGAAAGAGTATTCCCGATGCAGGGAAAATACATGATGTTCGGTGAATTCTGGAACAACTCTTTACATGATGGCGCTATTTTAGTTGGAACAGGTGATGAAGAAAAAGAAAAAGCGAAATTAGAGGATAAGAAAGACGATAAAAAGAAGGGTAAGAAAGAAGAGAAAAAAGAAGAAGACAAAAAAGAACTTAAAAAAGTTGATTTAAACGAAGCTGCACAAAAACTGAATTCAGCAAAAGGCGGAGAGTTTGAATTGGCATTATATGAAAAAGTAGGTTTAGGAAACGGTAACCAAGCTAACAATCCTTGGTTGCAGGAATTACCTGACCCTATCACAAAAATCACTTGGGATAATTATGTTACTATGTCGCCAGCAGATATGGATGGCAAGTATCATTTGATGAAACGTCAGGACAGAACAGCTTCTTTAGTTACTGTTTCTGTAAATGGCACTACAATAAAATTACCTGTTGTTCCACAACCGGGTCAGGCAAAAGGAACTATTGGTATTGCACTTGGTTATGGTCGTGATAAAGCAGGTAAATTAAGCACTCAAACAGGAGTAGTTGGACAAAACGCTTATCCATTTGTTCAGGTATTAAATGGTGCAATGGTTTATTCAGCATTAGATGCGAAAGTGGCAAATGCAAATGAAACTACAGAAATGGCAGGTACTCAGCTTCACCATACAATGATGGGTCGCGAGATTGTTAAAGTAACTTCATTAGACGAGTATAAAAAAGACCCTACTGCAGGTAATCATCCTGAAATGATGTATACCAATGCAGGTAAAGTAAATCCGGCAACTCTGGATTTATGGAATGAGCATGAGAAATTAGGTCATCGCTGGGGATTAACAATTGACTTGAACTCTTGTATCGGTTGCGGTTCATGCGTTGTAAGTTGTACTGCAGAAAACAATGTGGCTGTAGTAGGTAAAAAAATGGTGATGAATACCCGTGAAATGCACTGGTTGCGTATCGACCGTTATTATTCTACAGAATGGCCTTCTGAAATTGTAGAAGCAAAAGAAAAAGCAGATGAGAAAAAAGTAGGTGCAATGGATATGTATCTGGATATGGAAAATCCTTCGGTAGAAAATCCGAAAGTGGTATTCCAGCCAATCATGTGTCAACATTGTAATCACGCACCTTGCGAAACAGTTTGTCCTGTATTGGCAACTAATCACAGTTCGGAAGGCTTGAACGCAATGGCTTATAATCGTTGTGTTGGTACTCGTTACTGCGCTAACAACTGTCCATTTAAAGTAAGACGTTTCAACTGGTTTAACTATAACGAAAATACTGACTTCACATTCAACCCAACTCAGGATGATTTAGGTCGTATGGTATTGAATCCTGATGTTGTTGTTCGTTCACGTGGTGTTATGGAAAAATGCTCTATGTGTGTTCAACGTGTTCAGGCAGGTAAACTGGAAGCTAAAAAAGCAGAACGCAGATTGGTTGACGGAGATATTAAAACAGCTTGTGCTCAATCTTGTCCTACAAATGCAATTGTATTTGGAGATTTGAATGACGAAAACAGTTCAATTGCAAAATTGAGAAAAGAAGACGAACGTAACTACTTTATACTTGAAGAACTTGGAATTAAACCTACAGTTAGTTACTTAACAAAAGTAAGAAACTGCGAGTTGGAAGTTGCTGAAAAAGCAGAAGCTAAAGAAGGAAAAAAAGAAGGAGCATAGTCAAGGTTCGTTGAATAAGAAAGAATAACAATAAAGAAATAAAACAATTTAAGAAATAATATGCACGCAGAATCAGAAATTAGAGAGCCCTTAATTCTTGGTAATAAAACGTATCATCAAATCAGTGAAGATATCGTAAGACCAATAGAAGGAAAAGCTACAAAGCAATGGTACATGTTACTTACCTTAGCAGTTATTTGCTTTTTGTGGGGAATAGGATGTTTGGCCTATACCATAGGAAGAGGTATCGGAGTTTGGGGTTCAAATAATGGTGTTGACTGGGCTTGGGATATCACCAACTTCGTATGGTGGATTGGTATTGGTCACGCCGGTACACTTATCTCTGCGGTGTTATTATTGTTCCGTCAAAAATGGAGGATGGCAATTAACCGCTCTGCTGAAGCGATGACAATTTTCGCGGTAATGTGCGCTGCCATATTTGTTACCTTGCATACAGGTCGTCCTTGGTTGGATTATTGGTTGTTTCCATTACCAAATCAATTTGGTTCTCTTTGGGTGAATTTCAACTCACCATTATTATGGGACGTATTCGCTGTATCTACTTATTTCTCTGTTTCATTAGTGTTCTGGTACACAGGTTTAGTTCCCGATTTCGCAATGATTCGCGACAGAGCCGTAAAACCTTTTGCAAAGAAATTTTATAGTTTATTAAGTTTCGGTTGGGGTGGAAGTGCTCGTCACTGGAGCCGTTTCGAAGAAGTATCATTGGTACTAGCAGGTTTGTCTACACCACTTGTATTCTCGGTTCACTCTATTGTATCCATGGACTTTGCTACATCGGTAGTTCCAGGTTGGCATACAACAATCTTCCCTCCTTATTTCGTTGCCGGTGCGGTATTCTCAGGTTTCGCAATGGTTCAAACATTATTGCTTATCATGCGTAAAGTTTATCATTTAGAAAACTATATCACCATTAAACACGTTGAGTATATGAATATAATCATCATTGTAACTGGTTCAATCGTTGGTGTAGCATACTTAACTGAGTTATTTATTTCATGGTATTCAGGTGTTGAATACGAGCAGTACGCATTCTTGAACAGAGCTACCGGACCATACTGGTGGGCGTATGCAAGTATGATGACTTGCAACGTAATTTCTCCACAGATATTCTGGATTAAAAAATTACGTACTAACCTTGCATTTACTTTTGTAATGTCAATCATTGTAAATATCGGTATGTGGTTCGAGCGTTTTGTAATCATCGTTCCTACATTGTGCAGAACATTCCTTCCATCAACATGGAATATGTATCACCCAACCTTTATTGATATTGGAATCTTTACTGGAACAATAGGAATGTTCTTTACATTCTTCCTTTTGTTTACACGTTATTTCCCTGTAATTGCACAGGCAGAGTTAAAATCTATTGTGAAATCTTCTGGTCAGGAACACAAAGAGAAAGCAAAACATCACGCACATTAATTAAGAGATTAGTTTTAGAATTATAAAAATAAAGATATGAGTAACGTAACAATTCACGCAATATTTGATGATGAAGAACCATTGATGGCAACGGCAAGAACGTTTAAATCAAATGGTATAAGAATTAAGGATGTGTTCTCTCCGTTTCCTATTCACGGAATAGATCCTGTTATCGGTGTTCCAAGAACATGGATTGCAATCTGTGCATTTATTTATGGTATTACAGGTACTTGTCTCGCTACATTAATGATGTGGTACATGATGATTCACGACTGGCCAACAGATATTGGAGGTAAGCCAAGTTTTTCATATTATATGAACGTGCCTGCATTTATTCCAATTTCATTTGAGTGTACAGTTCTTTGCGCAGCTCATGGAATGGCAATAACTTATTATTTAAGATGCTGGTTGGTTCCGGGAGCAAAAGCAAAAAACCCTGATCCGCGTACTACTGATGATAAATTTATGATGGTTATCGAAACAAAAGAAGATAAGAAAAGTAACATCGAATCTTTATTGAAAAACGGTGGTGCATCAGAAATACATTTTAAATAATGAGGATTTAGAATATTAATAGTGATATGAAAAAAATAACAAATATAATTTCTGTAATGGCAATTGCCGGCGTAGTTGCCATTGCCGTTACGTCTTGTTCAAAGCATGATGCAAATAGCCCGGGAGTAGAATATATGCCCGATATGTATCGTTCTCCTTCATTGGAAACAAATTCATTTTCTGTAATAAAAAACAGCGATGGTTCTTTTGATACTATTCAAACCAACAGAACTCCTGTAGCGGGAAC
>CAIRRW010000481.1 GCA_903881065.1 uncultured Bacteroidota bacterium | reverse complement strand
CGCATTTCTCCGAGAAATTTTATCTGGTGAAACCAACATCATTTAAGTTTTTTAATACTTCGTTAAATGGTATTTATAATTGGCGTTTGCCCGAAATAAAAGAATACAGAGTGGATAAAGTAATTGTTTATTTTGAAGACTTTTTTCAATTCTTTTCGTTTGCAATTACAATTGATACAAGCAGTAATTTTTATACGAAGCCGGTAACTTATGAATCGAAAATAATGGAAGCTTTCCCACGAAAGACGGAAGATACAGCTACACGGATTGAGGAAATAAAAAAGGTGGAAGGCGAACATATCAATTATAAAAACTTTGAAAGCAATGATGATGTGCGCCGAATTGTCTGGAAAATATATGCGAAGAATAAAGAGCTGGTGGTGCGTATTCCAGAGATTTTAGACCCTTATGCTTCTCATATTTATTTGTATGCTTCGTTTTTTTCTGCGTTTGATATTACGGGGAATGATGCTGTGGAAGTGCCTTTCCTTAATTATTATAAAACTATTTGCTGGAGCGTTTATAAGCAACTTTCGCAAAAAGGATTTGATGTGAGATATGTTTATGACCAGGATATTCCTCAACAGAAAATGAATAGTGATGAGGAGCAGATTAAATATGCAATCTCTGTGAGCAAGTGGCAGCGAGATAAAGAACTGAAAAGTTATGTGCAGACTAAGGATGCTTCGGTGGTAATTATTTCTTCGCTCACGGATATTAATGAAGTAAATGAGTTGATTGAGAAATACGGAAACGAGATTTCGTTTGTGTTTGTTCCGCTTACGGATAGTTTGCAAAAGCAGCATCTTGGCGACTGGCTTCAATGGCTGTTTGTGCAGCAGGAAAAAGATGCGATTGCGAAATATAAAACCAATTGGAGTTTATCTTTATTGAGATTGAAAATTGCGAAGAATGAAAAGCAATTGAAATTACTGCTTGAGAAGTATGATAAATCTACTGTGCTTGGGAAGATTGGGTGAGGGGGGAATGGAACGCTGATTATTATGATTGTTTAGATTTAAAATGATTTTTTTATTTCACCATTATGTTAAAGTAATGGTTACATTTGTACTCTAATATATTTACTGACTATCTCATTTGCTTCGGCAGGAGTTGTAGCCAAAGTTTTAAAAACTTGAATGTGCTACAACTCGATGAAAAACATTGTATCTTCTTTTTTACCCTTTGCTAACCGGAATGTTTTCGGGAAAGGATTTGTTATTTCTTCTAAAGGAATAAATGAGGTCTTTTTGGAAAGCAGCCATGTCTTTGGTCAAAGTAAGCATCTCTGTGTAGAAAGGAACGAACTCCGAGTAGAAAGTAAGCATCTCGGTGGAGAAAGTAACCGTCTTCGTGTAGAAAGGGAGTATCTCAGTGTAGAAAGTAACCATCTCCGAGTAGAAAGTAATCGTCTCCGTGTAGAAAGTAACCATCTCCGTGTAGAAAGTAACCATCTCCGAGTAGAAAGTAGCCATCTCCGAGTACTTTTTGCGTTTTTGAGTAGTAATTTGAACTTTAACTAATCGTAATTAATAACAATAAACAGTAATAATAATTTAATAACTAATCAAATGGAAAAAAATCAGGTTTCAAAAAACAACATGTACAGCAAAATGCTGGTATTCTTTACTAATCCGAATTTTACGGGAATTTGGGCTTCATTTCAGGTTTTAGTGGATGATATTAATTTATTCACGAAGAGGAAAGGTAAACTGGATGATTATATTAAGCAGCAGGGATTATCAATTTCGGGTGTTACGGAGGACAAGGATGTGGATGTTTTATCGGCAGAATTACTAACTATAAAATTAGCAAAAAAGGCGAAAGTATGGGCGAAAAAGGCAGGAGATAAGACGTTGCAGGCTTTGTTTACAATCACTAAAAGTAATTTGGGTGAAATGGCTGCTTCTGTTTCGATTGCGAAGATGAATGAAATATTAGGTGCTTTGAATGATAATGCTACGGCGTTATTGGTGTATAATATTACGACTACTGATACAGGGAATCTTACTACTTTTATAACTACTGCAACCACTGCGCTTGGTACGCCGGGTGCTGCGAAATCGAATACTGAAGCGGGTACTTCGGGTGTGGCTTCGCAGATATTATTGATTGATGATGTGCTGATTGCGGAATATTCGGACAGTAATGCGGATATGGTGAAGGAGTATAAAAATGACAGGAAGATTGATAATGTTGGGCATTTTGCGACTGTGCTGGCGGCTGAAATTACGAGTGCTTTAACGAAATTGGCGTTGGAAGGAATTAAAATGACGATAATTGAATTGGGTAAAATGGGGGAATCGAACATTGATGGTTTGGCGGAAATAAGGAAGTTTAAAGCGGGTAAATATCATGTGAAATTTGAAGGTGATGGGTTTGTAACGCAGATTATTATTGTGGAAACGAAGAGAGGAAAGGTGGTGAAAATGGTGGTGGTGATGGTGGGAGTGTAGTACGGATAACTTATAAATACGAATTTAAGAATCCTGCTGTTGAGAGATGGCAGGATTTTTTTTGTGGGATGGGGAGAAAATTTGAGGTTGCCTTAAATAAATAATATAATATTACAAATCAGTAAACATATATTTAATATCTCCAATTTTTATTCCTAAGTAAACAGAGTGAAAATCTGTAAATTCACCTAAATTTATTTTAATTTTTAACGGTTCATTTTCTAATACTTTTCGCTCACTTATTGGTTTTAATTGTCCTGAAGAATTTATTAAAACAAATTTACCTCCTTCAAGAATATATTTTTGTTCTCTTAAATTTTTTACAGTTATTTCTATTGTGTTTTTTATCCT
>CAIRRW010000480.1 GCA_903881065.1 uncultured Bacteroidota bacterium | reverse complement strand
ATGAAAGCTTTGGTGAGATGCCATTATTTGATGACGGACCCTATGCAGCAACAGCCATTACAGAAAAAGATTCATTAATTATGCGGCTTCCAAAAGAACTTTTTATACAACTAATTAAAGAAAATCCTGAAATAAATTTTAGCTTTAGTAAACTATTGGCTCACCGCCAGCGCTATGAATTTTTATTATTGAAAACAATGGCATTCGAAAATCCGGAGACTAGAATTTCTACCTTGTTGGATTATTATAAAAACAAACCTTGTAATGTTGGACAAAAGCCATATCTGGTAAATTTCACTCGTCAGCAAATAGCTAATATGACTGGCTTAAGAGTTGAGACTGTTATTCGTGAAATAAGAATACTCAACTCAAAAGGCAGTCTGAAAATAATAAACGGAAAAATATTTATCTGAACTTAATTGTTCATCATCTCCATAGCTTTTGGAAACAGGATATTATTTTCGAGATGAACATGCTGATGTAAATCCAGTTCAAATTCCTGCAGTTCCATAAATGCTATTTTATAGGTGGTGCAGGCATCTGCAGGTGGATTATAATTATTTGTCAACTCCATTATTTCATGTGTCAGTTTCCCGGCATTTTCATGTTCTGCCATCATCATTTGTACAGGACCAATTATATTGAGCATTTCACTTTTATCTCTTTTACCCAAATGAATCTCCTCAATCATTTTAATTCTTGGGAATAAAATTTCTTCTTCTTTCATCAAATGCTGCTCAAACTCTGATTTTATTGTCGAGAAGATTTCAGCAATTTGAATAAGCTCAGGATGTCTGTCACCATGTTTCTCAGCTATTTTTTGAGTATGAGTATAAAGTACTGGTAATATTTCCTTCACATATTTATGATGTTTACCAATAATAAATTCAGCAAGTTCGGTTAAAGAATAAGTTTCGAAATTGTTTTTTTCGTTCTGCCCGTTCTTGCTGAATAATACTTCCAACTCATTGTGTACTTCAGCATATAATGCCTGATTATTTGCCAGTGCTTCCTGCAATGTCTGTTTGCCTTTACAGCAAAAGTCAAGATGATGTCGTTCAAATATTGCTGCTGCCGAAGGTTTAAGCAATACTATTTTTGCCAGTGATAATTCATTTATTTGTTCCATTTTATTTATATGTTTTAATTATTTAATACAAAGGAAGAGCAATAAAAAGAATTAGATTATGCGTGTAATCACAAAGTAGTCACCTTTGTTTATTTATAATGGCGGGAATATAAATGAATAATAGGGTTGAGTAAAAAAGGAAAGGAAATGAGAAAAGTTGGAGGTGTAAAGTTTAGGTTGTGTTTTTTAATTTGTCCAATATCTTTTTTGCCCGTTTTTCAAAGGAAGATGTATTTTTATTTAATTGATCTTCTATTACTGTTATCAACTCATTCTTTATATCAATATGTTTAGATGTTAGATTATATAACGCAAGTAGTGAATAATTCTTAATTGAAACATCCATTCTGAGGTCAAGTAGCCATTTGAACATTTCATCAATTACTTCTCCTTCTATTTCATCTGGTACCCCTGCCAACCAAAACATTTTCGCTAAACTGCGATTAAAATTTAGTACACGTATTTCATTACGTTTTGTAAATAAATAAGTAATAGCTGGAAAAATTGCTGTTGGGTTTAGTTCGCATATATCTCCAATGAGCCATGTAAACCTTAGATTTACAGGTTTTTTATAATATAATAAATCAACTAAATCCATTAAATTAATTTTGTTGAAGATGATGTAATGTGCCCACTTCTTACGATTTACACTTGTATCATCCTCTATTAATGAGATGCTTAGTTGTTCTATAATAGATTCATTAGCTGCTGTTGTTGCTTTTTCTTTCAACATTCTTTGATGATTCAATATTAATTAATTCTTAAGAATGTTTGCAAAAACCCTACTCATCTGTTTCCGAAAAACTCCACGCTACAAGCTAGCTCTGCACTAAAAAAGTGCACTGTACTTTTTCTTAACGTTTAGCCCCCCATTTCACAGGTAGAAGCCATCGCACCTTCTTAGGTTTGGTTTGTGGTTTTATTAATTTGTTAATCAGCAGTGAATACACCACTAAATTATTGTCACGAGCGAAATACCCTTGCGCCAGCGGGATTAATGCGGGAAAGTTTTTAGAATGTAGTTGTTTTTATCTGAAGAAACGGTAGCAAAGGCCTGCTTCTACAGCACATCCACTTACATTGGTAGTGTAATTACCTGCAATTGTATTATCTGTAACTTTTTTTGGAGATGTATGTCCGGCATAAGAACTAACCATGCCAAAAACACCGAAATGATGAAAGAAATAATATCTAACTCTGCCGCCTATTCTCATCAAATTACCATTCGAAGTATATTGATATGATTGACTGTCTTCCTCCTTTTGTTTAAATTTAACGTTGAACCCTCCTATATCAATAAATGCAGAAAGGTCGAGACGTTTATTAGCGAAAAAATGGTAACTTGATGTAAAGGTAAAATCGCTGGTAGAAACGGTTATCGGTTTATTGTCGGTACGCTGAAAGCCATAAAGTTTGGAAGGGTTTAGTTCATAAATATCAGTGCCGGTACTTAAGCCAACGCCCCAATGATT
>CAIRRW010000479.1 GCA_903881065.1 uncultured Bacteroidota bacterium | reverse complement strand
CAGGAGAAACCGCATACGATTTTTCCAAAAAGGTAGTCGCTTTTTTAAAATACTCAATCTTTTTATCTTCATATTCTTTTGCTTTTTTTGTGTCGCTTAATGGTAATGCATTTATTTTATCATTCCATTGAATACCTATTGTATAATACAAAGCACCCAAATTATAATTGGCATAATCATATTCAGGTTTTATTTCCAATGCTTTCAAATATTCCTTTTCTGCATTTTCCTGGTCATTAGTTTTGTCATACACATTACCTAATACAGCATGTAGGATTTCGTTATCAGGCGCCACATTTATTGCATCCAGTAATTTTGTTTTAAGCACATCTGTTTTCTTTTGCTTTAAATAAATATCTATTTCCTGAGTAATTAAATCCAGATTATCTTCAAACAAAATTTTACCTTTCTCTATATATGATAAAGCCTTTGTAGTGTCCTTGTCAATAAGATAAATCTTTGTCATGCTGGTATAAATACTAGGATCTTTGTATTTAATATCAATAAGTTTATTTCCGTATTCAAGCGTTTTTTCTTTGTTTCCGGCTAATGAGTAGGTTTTAAAATGACTGAACATTAAATTCTCTTTTGTAATGTTATTGCGTTTTAATCCTAGGTCAAAATCATAAGGCAAAGCCTGTTCAAGTAAATCCAATCCTCTTATTGCTTTTTCATAATCTTTTGTACTTTGATAAAACTTTACTTTATGGTCAAGTGCAGAGCAGGTAACCACTAAATTACCTTTCATTTGATCTTTATAAATATTGTCTTTGTCAAGCTTCAAACAGGTTATAAAACTCTCCACTGCTTTTTCCTGTGCATCATTGTCAAGCTTATTATCGGCTTCATTTTTCGATTCATAAATCCCTTCATAAATCAATCCGCGGTACATCCATAATTTAGCACTGCTTTTTGTGCTCTCATTTTGTATTGCGGCATCGGCTGATGCTTTCGCCTTATCATATTCTTTACTTCGTAAATAGTTAGAAGCATTTTGCACCTGATTACTTTGTGCATTTGCAAAAGCTGTTACTCCAATTAGCATGGAGGTTATAAATCCTTTCATTTTTTCTTATTAAAGTTCCTTAATTATATTATTCAATTGTAAGTTTCTTAAGTTTCACTTTACTCAATACTTCTTTGTTTTTAGCATCTTTCATTGCTTTGTCAAGTTGACCTTCAATTATCGACTTATCACCAACAATTACAGTTGTTAGTTTATTCGTAGCAAAGTATTTTTTTATTTGTTGATTCACTTCATCTTTCGATATGTTTTTTAACAGCTGAGTTTGTTTTGCAGTATAATCTTTATCCAGATTATATCTAACAATATTAGATAAGAAACTTGCTTTCTGATAAGCAGCTTCATATTTTAAAGCTTCTTCATTAAGCAACGAATTTTTAGTGAATTCTAATTCCTGATCCGTAACTCCTTTGTCAATATAATTTGAATATATATTAAGTATTTCAATCAACGAGGCTGCAGAAGCCGAACGTTTTACAGATGAATTAATAGTGAAATTACCGGTATATTTTCCTCCATTAAAACGAGAATAAATTCCGTATGTCCATCCTTTATCTTCACGTAAATCAAGGTTTAAACGGCTGTTGAATGTCCCTCCCAAGCAATAATTCGCTATCTGGTTTTTATAATAATCACCGGTAGCATCATACTTTACCGAAGTATTTCCCATCATAATTACTGATGATGGAGCAAAAGGTTTATCGCAGATATAAAACTGAGGGTCAGCAGGAGCTGCAGTTTCTGTTACAGCTTGAATCTTCACATCTTTTGCCTGCCATTTATTTAAGAAATCCAGTTTTGAAGTCAGCGTTTGTTGATCCACATCACCAACCACAATTAAATCAGCTACCGATGGCGAATAATAATTGTTATAATATTCTTTCAAATCTTTCAAATCAATATTATCAACTGATTTCCATGTTGCAGGCAATCCCATCAACGAACTTCCATAAAGTGCAAAGTTAAAAGTGTTGGTAGCCACTTGCTGTGCATTTGTTTTCTGATTGCTTATTTCTTCCTTATATTGTTTCTTCGCCAATTTAAAATCATCTTCTCTGAAACCTGGATTTAAAAGTTTTTCTTCAAGTATTTTAAATGTAGCATCAAGGTTTTTCTTTAAACATTGTACTCTTACAGAAGTACCTGTTTTGGTAGCACTAAACTCTATCGAACTTCCAATTTTCTCCAGTTGAGCACCTATTTGTTCTGTAGTAAAATTCTTGGTTCCCTCATTCATCATGCTGGCAGTAAGTTCAGCTATTCCCATTTTCTTTATCTGATCATTTGGCAATACTAAACTTCCTCCTTCAATATTCAAAACAATAGTCAATTCAGGTGTTTCATTGTTCACAGTTCCAATAACGTTCAATCCGTTTTTCATTTTGAAAGTATAATAATCAGGTACTTTCACTGATTTTGCAGGTCCCGGTACAGGGCGTTTGCTTCTGTCAAAATTATCAGGAGTAGGAGAGTAGCTCAAACCTGCATATTCAGGGTTCGGAGGAAATGTTTCTCCTGCATGTGGATTAATACTTTTTACCGAATCTTTATCATTCATAATCGGGTACGTATTTACAATAGCTGCTCCCGTACCTTTTATGTACTTATTGAAAACGCGCGAAATATCTTCCTTCGTTACCTTATTATATCGTTCAATTTCGTCAGTAATTGTTGACGAATGTCCTAATAAACGCTCCCATTCAGCTATTCTCATGTTAGCGCCAAATACAGTAGCAATGTTGCTGTATTGTTGAGTTTCTACCTGAGCTTTTGCTCTTTGTAACGCATCATCAGTAATTTCCGTTTTTTCAAAATCATCAATGGTCGATTTCACTTTTGCATCCAAATCATTAAATAATTTTTCCAGATTAAAATCATCAGGAGGGTAAGCAATAATCTGTACCGAAAACTCACCTGCAAGCTCACTGCTGGTATGCTGTACATTGGCTTGTATTGCAAGTTTACTTTTCACAAAGTTCTTATAGAAGATAGAGTTATTTCCACCACCCATCATTATTCCCAACAAGTCTAAAGCAGCTTCATCTCTGTGATATTGAGCCACAGTAGGGTAAACCCTCAAATTTAACGGAAGATAAATACGGTCTTTATAAGCAGTATATTTATCAGTAGGAATTACAACCGGTGTTTTAGGTAACTTTTTTACTTCCGGACATTGTTTCAATGTACCGAAATATTTATCCACTAATTTCAACGCATCAGGCGTATTAAAATCTCCCGAAATACTTAAAATAGCATTGTTGGGTCCATACCAGCGCAAAAAGAAATTACGAACATCATCCACACTTGCCCTGTTCAAATCATCCACATAACCTATTGTTGGCCAAGAATAAGGATGTCTGTCCGGATACAAAATTTTATTTATCTCCTCTTCAAACCCAATCGCATAAGGCTGATTTTCTACATTCTGTGATTTCTCATTTTTAACTGTCGCACGTTGTATTTCAAACTTTTTTGTAGTTAACGAATCAAGCAGAAAGCCCATCCTGTCACTCTCCAGATACAATCCTGTTTCCAGATAATTAGAAGGCATTGTTTCGTAATATGTTGTTTTATCACGTTCTGTAAATCCATTCATATCACCACCAGCGGTCGAAACAATTTTAAAATGTTCCTTATCTGCCAAATGTTTCGAACCTTCAAACATCATATGTTCGAAAAAGTGCGCAAAACCCGATTTTCCCATCGATTCCCTTGCCGAACCAACCTTGTATACTACCATCACATCTACCACCGGATCCGAATGATCTTCGTGCAGCAATACAGTTAACCCGTTCGATAGTTTCCATTTTTCATACGGAATGGCTACTTTTCCATCTTTCGATTCCACCTTTTCTATTAAAGTAGGTTGTGCTATTGCAACGCTCAGGCAGATGCAACTAAGAACACTTGTAATTATTTTTTTCATTTATTTTGAAGGAATTAATTATTTATTTATTTGCTTGTTTTTTTGAAGTCCCAAATGTACAAAAAAGAACAAAGGAACAAAGTTTTCAAGTATTTATTGTCTTTTTCAATCCTTTATTCAATTAGTAACCTCCCGACAACAATTAGTAAGCCTTTCCCGAGTATTAGTCCAAATAATTTGTATTCGCTTTATATTATAATTAGTTTTGTCAAGTATATTAATTAAAAAAATTCATATGAAGAAAATAATACTATCGTTAGCGATAATCAGTTCTGCTGTATTTATAAATAAAGCAGTTGCTCAATTTAGTCAGGGAGGAACACCATTTAGTTTCACTGTCGATTCAAGGCATCTTCCTTCTTTCGAAAACAAAACAATGCCTCCTTTGGATTTGGATGCTTTAAAAGCAGAAGATGCTGTTAACGACCTTAGCAAAGGACCTTTTCGTTTTGGATACAATCATTATGTTTCTCTAAATCTTCAAAATTCTGGTACCTGGACTACCTTACCTAATGGCGACAGACTATGGCGCTTAGGTATCAAATCGCCAAATGCACTTACAATCAATCTTGCTTTTGATGATTTTTTTATGCCCAAGGGAGCTTCTTTATATATATATAATACCTCACGGGATTTTGTAATTGGGGCCTTCACTGATGTTAATAACCAAAAAGATAAAGCATTCGCCACTGATTTAATTGCCGGTGAATCTATCGTACTCGAATATTACGAACCCGCTTTAGTAGTTAATCAAGGAAGAATAAGTCTTTTCCGTGTTACTCATGCGTATAGAGGTGTAAAAGAATATGCTACAAAACAATTTGGCGGTTCAGGCAGTTGTGAAATAAATGTTAATTGTCCACTTGGAGCCAATTGGCAGAACGAAAAAAAGGGCGTAGTTTGTTTGGTGGTTAACGGTGGCGAATTTTGCTCCGGTTCTTTAGTTAATGATGTTCCACAGGATGGTAAACCATATGTTCTTACAGCCAACCATTGTTCTACGAGCAATGATTGGGCATCATGGATTTTCCGTTTCAATTGGGAAGCTCCAACATGTACCAATCCTTCTAGTTCACCTTCCACAGCTCAATCACTTTCCGGTTCAATTTTATGCGCTCGTAATACTCCCAGCGATTTTTGTTTAGTGCAAATCACTGGCGGATTAACAAATAATACAGTGCCTGCATCTTATAGTACTTACTTTAATGGTTGGTCAAATATTGATGTACCTGCTGATTCTGCTTGGGGAATTCATCATCCAAGTGGCGATATTAAAAAAATATCCGAAGCTGCAAACGCTTGTACAGCTGTGGCTTGGACTGGTTCTGTTACTGATCATTGGCAAGTTGGATTATGGACTCAGGCTTGCACCGAGCCGGGTTCTTCTGGTTCTCCTTTGTTCGATCAAAATCATCGAATAGTTGGTCAATTGCACGGCGGACCTTCTGCCTGTGGAAATACAGGTGCTAATATGGTTGATAGCTATGGTAAATTTGCTGTATCTTGGCTTGGTGGCGGAACAAGTGCCACTCAACTTAAAGTATGGCTCGACCCAAATAATACAGGCGCGACCACCCTTAATGGTTTTGATCCAAATATGCATATTGGTGTCGCCGATAACAATATTTCTACAACTCCTTTCTCTATCTATCCAAATCCAAGTGATGGTAATTTTAATCTGGAAGTGAAATTAGCAACCGCTCAAAATTTAACAGTAAAAGTTATCAATGTGGTAGGTGAAGTTGTTTCTCAAAATTTAATATCAAATGTTTTAAACGGTAAGTATATTATTGATTTAACAAGTCAGCCAAAAGGTATTTATTTTGCTGAAATTTCTACATTTACTCAAACAACAGTTAAAAAGATTATTGTGTTAAAATAAATCATTTTAGTTTTCTTATTTATTGAAGGTAAATCCTGTTATGTTTATAACAGGATTTATTTTTTGAATTTACCTTTTTAGATCCTCATTATGTGCTTTTTGCCTTTCTAAAATTACATTTACTACCTTCGTGAATTATAAAGCATGTTATCTATTCACGAAATATTAAAAAAATACTGGGGGTATACTTCCTTTCGACCTCTACAGGAAGACATAATCAATTCGGTATTGCAGGGAAAAGATACGTTGGCATTGCTTCCAACAGGAGGAGGAAAGTCAATTTGTTTTCAAGTTCCTGCACTTGCCAAAGACGGCATTTGTATTGTTATTTCTCCATTAATCGCCTTGATGAAGGATCAGGTGGAGAGTCTTACCACCAGAGGCATCAAAGCTATTTCCATCAATTCTTCTATGCATAAACGGGAAATTGATATTGCGCTTGATAACTGTGTTCATGGCAATATTAAGTTTCTATATTTATCACCGGAGCGGTTGGAATCGGAGATTGTAAAGGTTCGTCTGCAGCGAATGAAAATAAACCTTATTGCTGTCGATGAATCGCATTGTATTTCTCAATGGGGATATGATTTCAGACCAAGCTATTTAAAGATAGTTGAGTTAAAAGAATTACTTACCAATATTCCATTTCTCGCATTAACTGCAACTGCCACCAAGGAAGTGGTAATTGATATTCAGGAAAAACTGGAGTTCAAAAAAAAGAATGTTTTTCAGGTTAGTTATGAGCGCAAAAACCTTGCTTATGCAGTATTGCATGAAGAAGATAAACTGGCACGTTTAATTAAAATTGCCACCAATATTGAAGGTTCCGGAATAGTTTATGTCCGCAACCGTAGGAAAACACAGGAAATTGCAAGCTATTTGAAAAGCCATTCTATTTCTGCTGATTACTATCATGCAGGATTGGACGCAAATACACGAGACATAAGGCAAACTAACTGGATTAAAAACACTTCGCGAGTAATAGTTTGTACTAACGCATTTGGGATGGGTATTGATAAGCCCGATGTTCGTTTTGTAGTACATATTGATTTGCCCGATTCACTGGAAGCATACTTTCAAGAGGCAGGACGTGCCGGAAGGGATGGGCGAAAAGCCTATGCAGTCATGCTTTATAATGCAGCAGATAAGTTAGAATTGGAGCGCAACATTGAAACAAACTTCCCGACAATCGAAGAAATAAAACAAACGTATCAGGCAATAGCTAATTATTATCAGGTGGCAACGGGCGCAGGAATGGGAGTTACATTTGATTTTGATATCGCAGCTTTTTGCGACAACTATAAAATGCAGGCAATTACAGTTTTCAATTGTTTGAAATTTATTGAACGTGAAGGTTATATTTCTCTTTCTGATTCATACTTTCAGCCTACACGAATAAAGTTTGAAATGAACAGGGAGGATTTATATAAGTTCCAAATAACAAATGCGGCCTATGATGTATTCATAAAACTATTGCTCCGTTCCTTCACAGGATTGTTTGACAATTTTGTGAAGATTAATGAATACGATTTGGCTAAACGAGCAACTACAAAAGTGGAAAATATTATTACACGTTTAAATTTTCTGAATCAAAACAAAGTAATCACTTATTTGCCTCAAACGGAATTACCTCAACTAACATTTACGCGAGAACGTATTGATACAAAAGAACTAAAACTTTCAAAAGAAAACTTTTCTTTGCTGAAGAAGCGTGCAATGGAACGTATGGAAGCCGTAATTAACTATGAGGAGAGTAAGCATAGGTGCAGAAGTCAGTTGTTGCTTGCATACTTTGGTGAAATGGAAACAGAACAATGTAATCAATGTGATGTTTGTCTCGAAGAGAAAAGAAAAATATTACATACAGATGAATATGAAAGTACAAGTAATCAGATAAAACAGTTACTGGCATTGCATCCGCTGGCACTTAAAACGCTCATTGATTCGATAACTGATATACATGAGGATAAAGTGATTCATACCATTCAACTGATGCTCGACAATAAACTATTGGTATATAATAAGGATGGTAAAGTTTGTTTGAACAGATGATGTTCACAGATAAAATGAATAGGAAATCAATATTGAATCTCTATATTATAACTTCGCCACATAAATCATAATCTTCAGCAGAAGTTATTTTTACATTCGCAAAATCTCCAATACGTACAAAATCTTTTTCCGCTTTCACAAGCACTTCATTATCTACTTCAGGAGAATCAAATTCGGTGCGACCAATAAAATAATCACCTTCTTTTTTATCAAATAAAACGTTGAATGTTTTGCCTACTTTCTGCTGATTCAATTCAAATGAAATGCCTTGTTGCAAAGCCATTACTGCTTCAGTTCTGTCTTGTTTTATTTTTGAAGATACATTATCTTTTAATAAGTATGCTGAGGTGTTTTCTTCATGAGAATAAGCGAAAATACCTAATCGTTCGAATCTTGTTTGTCCCACCCATTCAAGCATTTCCTCGTGGTCTTTTTTTGTTTCTCCCGGATACCCTGCAATCAATGTAGTTCGGATAGCAATACCTGGAACTTTATTTCTTATTTCGTTAACCAAATTAATTGTTTTTTGTTTGGTAGTTCCTCGTTTCATACTCTTCAACATATTGTCGGTTATGTGTTGCAAGGGCATGTCCAGATATTTACAAATGTTTTTACGGTTATTCATCACATCTAATACATCCATCGGGAAACTGCTTGGGAAGGCGTAATGCAAACGTATCCATTCAATCCCTTCTACATCCGAAAGATGTTTTAATAACTCAGCAAGGTTTCTCTTTTTATAAATATCCAGACCGTAATAGGTCAAGTCCTGCGCTATCAGCATCAATTCCTTAGTTCCATTTTTCGCAAGGTGTTTTGCTTCCTTCACTAATTCTTCAATTGTTTTGGAAACATGTCCGCCACGCATCAATGGTATAGCACAAAACGAGCAGGGACGGTCGCAGCCTTCTGAAATTTTAAAATAAGAATAATGGTGAGGTGTAGTTAAAAGCCTTTCACCAACAAGCTCATGCTTGTAGTCTGCCTTTAATGTTTTAAGTAATCGAGGTAATTCTCTAGTTCCGAAGTAGCCATCAATGGTAGGGATTTCCTTTTCCAATTCGGGTTTGTATCGTTCGCTCAAACAGCCGGTAACATATACTTTGTCAACCAGGCCTGCTGCTTTAGCATCGGCATATCTTATAATGGTATCAATGCTTTCCTGCTTGGCATTGTCAATAAATCCACAGGTATTAATAATTACAATACTCGAATCGTCCTGTTTGCTTTCATGTTCTACATCAAAATTGTTCGCTTTCAGCTGACCCATCAGCACTTCACTGTCAACAATGTTTTTAGAACAGCCAAGTGTAACTACATTTACTTTATTCTTTTTAAGGGTTTTTGTTTTCAATCTCTAATATGTTATTTATTCGCTGCAAAAGTAAGGCTTATGTTTGTTTAATTGATGAAAAAGTTACTTGTAAGTCTAATAGTTTTACCTTCTTCCAATTTTGCTTCTCTTTTTGAATTCAATATTTCCGTTAAACTGAAATATCAACCACTCACAGTAAATAAACAACCACTTGCAGTATTAACCTTGTTTATGTTATTTGCAGACATTACTTTTGATGAAAATTAGATGAAGAGAGTTCATGAAATCTAATTTTAATTTACCCTTTCTGTTTTAGTATTAACCTTTAAAAACAAGAAATTATGAAAAGAATTACACTTATTATCATTGTCCTTTTGGTTTCCAAAAGTATGTATTGCCGCATTGACACATTGCAGGCAAAGTCAAAAATTACTGATGTCACTGTCTTTTTCAGTGGCGCACAAATTACCAGGCAGGCGGATTTAAAGATGAATAGAGGCAAATATCTTATAATGATAGATAAGCTTCCGCAGGAAATTAATCCGCAGAGTATACAAGTAAAGAAAATTACCAACTGCAAAACGCTTTCCGTAAAACATCAGCTAAATTATCAGAATGAAAATAAAAAGAGTGCTGAGGAACTTGCTTTGGAAGATAAAAAAGATGCACAGGAGTTTAAGATAAAAGAGATTAAAAACAAACTCAAGGTTTACGATTTGGAGGAAAAACTGCTGCTTGATAATAGTAAACTCAGCAGAAAGGACGATGGCTCGAAGATATCGGAGATAAAGGAAGCTGCTGATTATTATCGCTTGCGATTGAATGAAATAAAACAAGGCAAGTTGAATTTATATTCTGATTTGGACAAAGCAAGCAAAGCGATTCAGGATATGTACACAAAAATAAATGAGTTGGTATCTGCAAAGCGCAAAACATATAGCCAGATATTGATTACCATTGATTGTGAAAAAGAAACCTCTACTGATTTAAGTCTGAGTTATTATATTTCTTCGGCAGGATGGCAGGCGATGTATGATTTTAGAGTGGATGATATTACCAAGCCGCTGGTAATTGTGTATAATGCCAATGTTTATCAGTCTTCTGGGGAGGATTGGAATAATGTGAATATAAAATTGTCTAACAATAATCCATCGCTTAGCGGTAACAAACCGGAATTGTTGAACTGGTATGTAGAGCGCACTAATCCATATAATAAAGAAATAGCAAAGCAGGGACCTGGTGCAATAAAAGGCAGAGTGCTTGATGCTTCAAATGGAGAAGCTATTCCGTTTGCAAATGTGATGGTGATGAAGGGAACCGAAAATGTAGGTGTATGTACTACTGATATTGATGGGCAATATGCAATAAAACCAATACAGTCGGGCACATATACTGTTAAAGTAGCGTACGTTGGTTATGAAGCTTCCGAAACAAGTTATGTTACCATAAATGCTGACAAAACAACTTTGCTTGATGTGAAACTGAAGGCTGGTGCACAGTTGATGGAAGTGGAGGTGCTTTCGTATGCTGAACCGTTGATTGACCCTGACACTAAATCAGGCGGTAAAGTTACCCATGAAGAGTATCATACTATGGCTTCAAAGAATATTAATTCAGTAGCATCAATGACTGCCGGAGTGTATCAATCCGATTATTCTTCTTTAAATGTAAGAGGGGCAAGGGATAAAAATGTATCTTATTATCTTGATGGGCAGAAAGTAACTAGTTATAAAACCACGAATTATATTTCAAATTCGTTTAAAACAACAGTTGCTAACTTGGAATACGTAATTGATATACCATATACTATTCCTTCGGATGGCGAAGATTATTCAATAAAAATAAAAGAGGTGAGTGTGCCGGTAGGCTATGTATATCACGCTGTACCTAAACTTGACAAAGATGTTTTTTTAACTGCTGAAATTATCGATTGGCAACAATTGAATTTGTTATCCGGTAAATCGAGTATTTATTATCAGGGAACATTTACAGGGGAATCGTTTATTGATGCCAACTTTGTGAGTGATACGCTGAGTGTTTCGCTGGGCAGAGATAAAAATATAATTGTGAAACGTGAAGGTAATAAACAAATGTACGACCGCAGAGTAGTTGGCAGCAACATTAAGGAAACAGTTGCATGGGACATTACGATAAAAAATAATAAGGATGCCAAAGTGAAACTTATTGTGGAAGACCAGATTCCGTTGACAGAGAAAAAATCAATTGAAGTGGAGCTGCTTGAATCTGCAAATGCTAAAGTGGATGAGAAAATTGGCAAACTCACCTGGGAAATAATGATGGAGCCGAATGAAAAAAAAGTGGTAAACTATAAGTATTCTATTAAATATCCGAAGAATATATATTTAGCTGTGGAGTGAAAGAAGTAATAAAAAGAGAACCTATTTCAACTCAAAAATTATTGCATGAGAGAATTTAATGTTACAACTATTTCTAAAAAGAGGATATCCCCTAAATAGCAGATATTTAATAGATTGAGTTCTGTTTTGATTGTTGTATAATCGTTGAAACGGAAGGCGCATCAGTTTCAACTGACACGCTTTCCGTTTGAACTGACGCCCCTTCCGTTTAATCTGAAACGCCAACCTTTTCAACTGACACGCTTTCCGTTTAAACTGATTTCGCTCCCGATTAAACTGACGCCTATTGCTTATAAATGGATGCATTATTCTTCTAAAAGGATAAAATTTCGGTTTTTACTCCCTTGTCTGATTTTGCAGAACAGATTATTTAGGGGTGAAATTTGAAATAATTCCCTAAATGATTATAAAATTTCCCCAAAATCGAAACGGTAATTTCAAATTTTAAATCGGCTTAATATCAGATTCTTCCAAAGAGTTACTGATAATTAAGGGGATTCTTATATCTTTACATCCCTAAATAGAAAAACAGTAAAATGAAAAACCTTATTATTACCGGTATATTATCTATCTCACTTGTATCTTGTGGTGGTGGAGATAAAAAAGAAAAATCGAAAATGGCAGATGATTTGAATCCTCTCTTTGATTCTTACAAGGAACAGTTTATCGTAAATCTTTGGAAAGTATATCCCGGATGGGCAAGCAGCCAAGGGTATCATAAATACGATAGTGTACTCACGGTGCCTGATGCAGCGGAGCGTATAAATGAAATTGATTTCGTGAAAGCAAATCTGGATTCTCTTAAAGCAATTAATATTGGAGGACTATCTGATAATAATAAAACAGATTATCACATGATAGAAAATCAGTTGCAATCAACTATATGGTCGTTAACTGAAGAAAAATCATGGGAATGGAATCCTTCTGTTTATAATATTTCAGAAGGTTTTGCTTCAATATTAAATGAAAATTATGATACATTGCCCAAAAGGTTACATAGTTTTTATGTGAAGATGGCTAACATCCCTGCGTATTACGAAGCTGCAAAAGCCAATATTAAAAATCCAACTATTGAGCATACTCAATTGGCGATAGAACAAAACCAAGGTGGATTATCCGTATTTGACGCCGATTTGAATGCAGCAATGGATAAGGCAAAATTGAAACGAGTAGAAAGAGAAAAGTTTGAAGTGCGCGCCATGCAAGCAAAGAAGGCAATAAATGACTATGCCACTTGGTTAAAAAACATGAAGAATGATTCGCCAAGAAGCTTCAGACTGGGAAAAGAACTCTATGCGAAGAAATTTGAATATGATATACAGTCGGGTTATAGTGTTGATGTAATCTACGAAAAAGCATTGGCTCATAAGAAAGAATTACATGAAAAAATGTTTGCTCTTGCCGATAAATATTGGATTAAATATTTTGACAAAACTCCAAAACCTGCTGATAAATTGGAGGAGATAAAAAAGGTAATAGATAAAATATCGGAAACACATGTTAAACCAGAAGAGTTTCAATCGGCTATTTCAGAGCAACTTCCTGTATTAATTAAATTTATTAAGGATAAGGACTTAATTTATATTGACCCGTCGAAACCATTGGTAGTGCGCAAAGAGCCTGGTTATATGGCAGGTGTAGCAGGTGCATCCATTTCGGCACCGGGACCATATGATAAAAACGGCAACACGTATTATAATGTCGGCAGTCTGGAAGGTATGCCGAAAGACAAGGCAGAAAGCTATTTGAGAGAATATAATAAATATATTCTGCAGATATTAAATATTCACGAAGCAATCCCAGGGCACTATACACAGCTTGTTTACAGTAATCAATCGCCAAGTTTAATAAAATCTTTGTTCGGCAATAATGCAATGATTGAAGGATGGGCGGTATATACAGAGCGAATGATGCTTGAAAATGGTTATGGTAATAATGAGGATGAAATGTGGCTGATGTATTATAAATGGAATTTGCGCAGTACTTGCAATACTATATTGGATTACAGTGTACATACCAAAAACATGAGTAAAGAAGAGGCGATGCACTTATTAATTGATGAGGCATTTCAGGAAAAAACAGAAGCCGAGAACAAATGGAGGAGAGTATCTGTTACTCAAGTGCAACTTTGCTGTTACTTTACCGGCTATACGGAGATATATGATTTCCGTGAAGACTTGAAAAAACAAATGGGAGATAAGTTTAATTTGAAAAAGTTTCATGAGAAATTTTTGAGTTATGGCAGTGCTCCTGTAAAGTACATCAAGGATTTGATGCTGGCTGATTTAAAAGAAACAGACAAATAATATCTATTATAAACACATACCTGTCTGTTTCTTACTAATAAAAAAGAATGTTGATACCATGCAATACAGTTCCAAATAAAAAGAGTACGGAACTTCGCAAAAAAACTTCTGATTTTTCATTTGCTGTTTACGATTCAGTATCCATGATAAATACTGAACATTGGAACAGCGTTGCGAAATATGGCAGTGAATTTCTTGATTTGAATTACTTAAGCGTATTGGAAAAAGTACCGCCTCAGAATATGAGGTTTCATTATTCTATAATTTATGATGCCAAACAGCCTGTTGCCATTGCTTATTTTCAGGTTATTGATTTTTCTTCCGAAAGTTTTGGAAGTATGATTGAACATGAATCCGAAGAGTTCAGATGTATTGTTACCAACTATGTTAAAAAGCATGTTACAAATCATTTGTTGCGCAGTGCTGATAAAATAAATATGCGTTTACTTATATGCGGCAACGCCTGTATAAGCGGTGAACATGGCATAGCCACCGTCCCTCAATTAGATAAGACATTAGCTTTTGATGCACTAGCCGATGTTATCTATAGAATAAGCAGAGCAGAGAAACTTCGTGGGAAAATTGCGGCTGTTTTAGTTAAGGATTTCTATACCGATTCAATTAAATATTCCAAGGAGTTGGAAGAATATAAATACCATGATTTTCTGGTAGAGCCCAATATGATTGTTGATATTCATTGGAAAACATTTGAAGAATATCTGAATTCGATGAGTAAGAAATATCGTAACAGAGCAAAAAGTGTGGTGAAGAAAGGGGAGGGGATAAAACGAAAAAGTCTTTCGGTGGATGATATTAAAGCGGGATCAAAACAGATAGAAGAACTTTATAATAATGTTCACTATAAAGCAAAGTTTAGGATGGCTTCCTTATCAGCACCATACTTTGCAGAGATGAAGAACACATTAAAGGATAAGTTTAGTTTCGTAGGGTATTATCACAATGGTAATCTTATCGGTTTCAAGTCATCGTTTATTTTAAAAGGCTCTGTAGAAGCTCATTTTATTGGATTAAATTATGAAGCGAACAAAGAGTTTGATACGTATCAGAATATACTTTATGATTACATAAAAGAAGGCATTGATACTAATTCAAAACATTTATTTCTTGGCAGAACAGCTTCCGAAATAAAAAGCACAGTAGGAGCCCGAGCACATGAATTAAAGTGTTATGTTCGTCACCGGAATCCGTTATCCAACAGGATTATAAAACCATTCATTGATTATTTGAAGCCTACTGAATGGATACCTAGAAGTCCGTTTAAAGAAGATAAGATTTAAATAAAAGCAGCATTGTTTTATTTATTGAATGTTGTTAATCATTCTCATCAATACGTGTAACTGTAAACACACCATTAACTTTTTTAAGTTTCTTCATTAGTTCGGTAAGGTGATTTGTGTCCTGAACAAATACCATCACAGTGCCATCGAAAGTACCATCGTTAGTATCAAAATTAAGTGAACGCATATTCACATTCAGCTCATTTGATATAATTTTTGTAATGTTATTTACAATTCCCACTTCATCAATACCGGTAATTTTAATGCCTGCCAAAAATGAAATTAATTCCTGGCTCGTCCATTTCGCTTTTACTACTCGGTATGCGTAGTTTGAAAGTAATTGAATTGCATTAGGGCAATTAACACGATGAATTTTAATTCCCTCGTTAATAGTGATAAAACCAAATACATCATCTCCAGGTATTGGGTTGCAGCAAGGTGAAAGCTTGTAATCTATCTTTTGAAGATTTTCACCAATCACCAGCAAGTCGGATTTGCCGCGAGCAGCAGCAACCATCTGTTCTAATGAAGGCGCAGCATCCGCCTTTTTAAAACTTCCTGATTTATGTACAATCTTTCCATGTTCCTGATGGAAATCTTTTAAATGTTTCACATCAATATTTCCAAGAGCAATTCTATAAAACAATTCCTGACTGGAAGGAAGTTTAAAATAAGCTACTAATTGATTAATGTTTTGAGTGGTAGAGTCTATTTTTAGATGATTCAATTTACGTTCCAGAATTGCTTTTCCTTCTTTAGAAACCAATCTTTTTTCTTCTTTTAACGCGGACTTTATTTTACTTTTTGCTCTTGCAGTTACTACAAAATTCAACCAGTCTTCTTTTGGTTTTTGTTTGCTAGAAGTAAGCACTTCCACTTGATCGCCACTCTTTAATTTATAACTAAGAGGTACTAATTTATGATTCACTTTGGCTCCAATACATTTCTCTCCAACTTTCGTATGTATATCAAATGCAAAATCCAAGGCGGTCGAATTTTTAGGTAATGTTTTTATTTCTCCTTTTGGAGTAAAAGCAAAAATCTCATCAGCAAAAAGATTAAGTTTAAAGTCATCAATAAACTCAAGAGCATTTTCTTCAGGATTTTCCAGTACTTCACGTATCTTTCGTATCCATTCATCCAATTGACTTTCACTTGTACTGTCTTTGTATTTCCAATGCGCAGCATATCCTTTTTCTGCAAGTTCATCCATACGTTCCGTACGAATTTGTACTTCCACCCATTTACCATCCGGTCCCATAACAGTGGCATGCAAGCTTTCGTAACCATTTGCTTTAGGAGTAGAAATCCAATCGCGCAATCTGTCAGGGCTTGGTAAATAAAAATCAGTTACGATAGAGTAAACGCGCCAGCAATCTGCTTTTTCTTTTTCCAAAGGAGTGTCAATAATAATTCGGATTGCAAACAAATCGAAAATTTCTTCGAACGTAACTCCTTTTGTTTTTATTTTTGAGTTGATTGAGTATATTGACTTTGGACGACCAATGATTTTAAATTTTACACCCTGCTCATCTAATATTTCTTTAATAGGAATAATAAACTTTGCTATAAATTTCTTACGCTCCGGTTCGGTATCTTTTAATTTCTGTTGAATATCATTGTAAACTTCAGGCTCTGTATATTTCAACCCTAAATCTTCTAATTCAGTTTTAATGGCATTTAACCCTAAGCGATGCGCTAGAGGAGCATATAGATAAATTGTTTCAGAAGCAATCTTTAATTGTTTATCACGCGCCATACTATCCAAAGTACGCATATTGTGGAGTCTGTCGGCAAGCTTGATAAGTATTACACGAACATCATCTGAAAGGGTAAGGAGCATCTTTCTGAAATTCTCTGCCTGCTCAGATGAACCTTGGTCAAATACTCCGGAGATTTTTGTGAGTCCATCAATAATTTTTGCTTCCTTTTCTCCAAATAGCCCTCTAATGTCATCAAGCGTTAAATCAGTATCTTCAACTACATCGTGCAACAATGCACAAACAACAGATGTAGTACCTAGTCCTATTTCCTCTGCACAAATATGAGCAACTGCAATTGGATGATAAATATATGGCTCACCCGATTTCCGGCGCATATCTTTATGCGCTTCCAAAGCAATGTCAAATGCTTTACGGATAAGAAGCTTATCACCCTTTTCCAGAGTTCGCTTACACGCTCTTAATAAAGCTCTGTATCTTTTGAGGATCTCTTTTTTTTCTTGCTCAATATCAATTATTGGTTCTGCCGACATTCCGTTCAGTTAGTTTTAAAAGTTATTTATTTTCTTTCTGTTGCTCCAACTCCCATTTCCAAGCAGTACTCATCATGTCATCTAAATTAAATTTAGGAATCCATCCAAGTACTTTTTTTGATTCTTCTGTATCGGAATAGATCGCTCCGATATCGCCTGCACGCTTAGGGCCAATTATGTAATTCAGTTTTTTCTTGCTGATTCTCTCAAATGCATTTATAGCTTCCATTACACTCACGCCATTTCCTGTACCTAAATTAAAGATGGAGAAATTCGATTTGTTTTTCTTGTCAATCAAAAACTGCATAGCTTTTACATGGGCATTAGCAATGTCCGTAACATGTACATAATCTCTTATACACGTGCCATCTCGTGTAGGGTAGTCATCTCCATATACAGTCATTTGTGCTATTTTACCAACTGCTGTATTCGTAATTATAGGTACTAAATTATTGGGTTTGCTTAAGGGTGACTCTCCAATTAATCCTGAAACGTGTGCACCTACAGGATTAAAATAACGCAATGCTATTGTTTGAAATTGAGGGTTCGCTTTAGCGTAATCTTTTATAATTTCTTCTCCAACCTGTTTAGTATATGCGTAAGGTGATTCGGTTTTTCCAAGTGGTGTAGTCTCTTTTACAGGTAATTGATTTATATTTCCATAAACGGAACAGGAAGAAGAAAAAATGAAGTTGTTAATATTAAATTTGATACAGCATTCGAGAATGTTAAGCAATGAATTGATATTGTTATTGTAGTATTTGTAAGGGTTCCCTACAGATTCTGGGACAGATTTAAAAGCAGCAAAATGTATTACTGCAATAATGCTGGATTTCTCCGCTTCAAATAGTTGCTCTATGGCAGTTTTGTCGCATAATTCAACTTTGTAATTTTTGATATTTTTTCCGGTTATTTCCTCTATTCGGCTATATGTTTGAGCAGAAGAATTTGAAAGGTTATCAACAGATACAATATTATAATCAGTTAAATCTAATAACTCAATTATAGTATGTGAACCAATATAACCGGCTCCACCGGTAACAAGTATTGTTTTTTTTGAACTCATTATTTATTTATTTATTTTAAGCACTCTTTTATATACACTATCATATAACTCAATTCCTTTGTCTAAAGAAAAATAATTTTCTGCTGCATTAACTATTCTTTCTTTATCAGTTTCCAAAAGTACATCAATTTGGTTAATTGTTTTTTGATACTCTTCATTTGTAAATTCATTTATTAATAATCCTGCGCAGGAATCATTAATTATCTGATTGCTATCGCCAATTCCCGAGTTGGTTATTATAGGAATCCCCATAGCCATTATTTCGCCTGTTTTTGTGGGAGAAGAAGCTTTTTTGGAATACGTCGGTTTAATAAAGTATATGGAGAGTTTTGAAAGGCTTAGAAATAAAGGAACATCATTCCTGCTTGCAGAATAGATAATAATTTTTTCTGATGGAATTCCTCTTGTCTTGGCTTTTAATTCAATCTCTCCATTCTTATCAGGAGTTATAAATAGAAACTTTGCATTGGTTTTGCTTTTCAATAATATTTTGAAAAAGTCAAGCATCTCGTCTAACATATACCATGTTCCTACTGAGCCAAGGTAAGTAATGATAAAATCATCCTCCAAAATACTTAACTCTGCTTGTATCTCTTTTCTTCTGTCAGAATTGATATTAGTATTTGAGAATAAAGTTAAATCTGTACAGCATGGTATCACTTCTATTGGTATTTCTTTTTTCTGAAATGAGTCCCAGGAAAGAATTTCATTTTTTGCATTTTTAGTTAAGCTAATTGTATAATCAGCGTTTGTAAGAAATTCAATTTCTTTCTTCTTGAAATACTTATAAATATTTTTGTGTAACGGGTTATTTAAAGCCCATATATTCCCTTCTATTCGTTCATCTGCCCAAAATCCCCTCATATCAAAAATAAATTTCAAACCAAATTTATTTTTTAAATATATGCCAATTAAGCTTGCCATATAACTTCTGCAATGTACCACATTTATGGAGTTTTTTGTACAAATAATATCTGCTGTTTTCTTTATTCTGTAAACATTTAATCTTTTTGATAAAACAGAAGGCAATGTGGAATAAGGGATAGGAAACCAGATAATATCTGACTTGCTTAAAAGGTTTTGTATGTTTTTACTTTGAGTCTCAAATTTATTTCTTTTCTCACAACTTATTAGTGTAATTTGATAGCCCTTCTCTGATAACCCTATCAGGTATGGTATTACCTGAGATTGCCCTAAAGAATCAGTCATTCCGTCGTAAGAAATATATAATACCTGCATGGTTATTTCATTTATAATTCTACAAGTTTAAAACAATATTTAAAACATTGTGCTATTTTTGTTCAAATTTAATACAAAAGAATAGGGATATAATGGTACTTACAATTTTTGATTTATTATTACCCCCTATTTATTTGCTTGTCATATATTTTATCTCTGGAAATATTCAGGATAAGAATAAAATAAATGCCCCAATATATAAATACTATGTAAAGGGGATCTTTGTAAAAGTTTTTGGTGCAGTTTCAGTATGTCTTGTATATCAGTTTTATTATACAGGAGGAGACACCATTAACTATTATACTACTTCTAAAGCAATCTCAAATTTAGTATTTAAAGACAGCAATACTTTCATTGATGTACTTTTAGGTAATAATTCCTATGAAAACTTCTCGCTTTTCGATTCAAGTACAGATTTCCCTGTTTATTGGCGTGATGTAAATGCTTTTTTTGTTTCTCGATTAATTGTTCCTCTCTATTTTGTTTCTTTTGGCAGTTACATTGTTATGTCCATCTTACTTGCATGGATTTGCTATACAGGAGTATGGAGGTTATTTTTATTGTTTAATGATCAATTTCCTAATTTGCAGAAACAATTTGCCATCTCGATTTTATTTATCCCATCAGTTGTTTTTTGGGGGTCAGGCTTACTCAAAGATACTATTACACTTTCTGCGGTAGGGTGGTACACCTACAATTTTTATTTCTTTTTTATAAAGAAGAAGTATAAAATAATAAGTTTGATTTATGTTTTGATAGCAGCATTTTTATTAATCTCAATAAAACCATATATTTTCTTTGCACTTTTGCCTGGAACATTAATATGGTTATCTAATGAGAGATTAGCAAAAGTTCAGAGTAAAGTTCTGAGATTTATTGCAGCGCCATTTTTTATCGCGATTGGTGTGGGAATGAGTTTATTTGCACTTTCTCAGATGAGAACTGTATTAGGACAATATTCTTTGGATAAAGTAATGGATAGAGCTGTCGTTGTTAATCTTGACCAAAAAGATGAGCATTATGGAGGGAATAGTTTCGATATTGGAAAATTTGACGCGGATCCTCTAAGTATGCTAAGTAAAGCCCATCTTGCTATTGCAGCCACATTATTTCGACCTTATTTGTGGGATGCTAAGAATCCAGTTATGCTGCTATCTGCGTTGGAAAATACATACATTATGCTTCTTACTGCCTTTCTATTAATCAGGTTGAAGTTTTTAGGATTCTTCGGTTTGATTGGGGAGAATCCATTATTATTATTTTCGGTTTTATTCTCCTTGTTCTTTGCTTTTTCTGTTGGTATTGCTACCTCAAATTTTGGGTCATTGGTTCGACTTAAAATACCCTGTATGCCTTTTTATGTTTCCAGTTTATTTGTTCTAAAATATTTTTATGATTTAAATTCACATAAGAAAAAGAAAAAAATGAAAGATTAGAAATATTAGACATATAAATATTTCTAACACTGCTTTTCGTTATTTACTAGCCATTTATGTAAAACAATTAAAACCCATAATCTATTATACAAATAGCTATTCTTATTTTTTCTGAATTCATTTATCAAAT
>CAIRRW010000478.1 GCA_903881065.1 uncultured Bacteroidota bacterium | reverse complement strand
GAACAGACCTGACACCAATAAAGACAAAACACTAACATGGATACTATAGGTAATGAAATAGAAACCAAGGGAACTAAAACCGAAAACATGCAGTCTTTTGTTATAAACGTGCAGCCCTAAATCAGAAACATACAATATTGTGTAGAAAACCTTATTAGTAATTCTGTGGAAGATGGAAAGCAACAGAAAAAGATAAGGGTGTTCCGATAAAAAGAAAAAACTATGGAAAGAAGAGATGTATAAATTAAGGGAATGCCTTTTATTCGTATCTCAAAGCATCAATCGGATTAAGAGCAGCAGCTTTACGTGCAGGATACCATCCAAAGAAAAGACCTATAACAGCAGAAAATAAAAATGAAAGTAAAACAGAAGTTACCGTTATTACAACAGGCCAGCCGCCAAACTTAGCCACCAGTTCGGAAATAGTTATGCCTAAAGCAATACCTATTAATCCTCCTATAAAACTGATTACTATTGATTCAATCATAAATTGAATAAGTACATCTCTTCCTTTCGCACCAATAGCCATACGGATGCCTATTTCGCGTGTACGTTCGGTTACAGAAACAAGCATTATATTCATAATGCCAATACCGCCAACCAATAAAGATATACTTGCAATACTTGCTAAAAGTATAGTCATTACTTTAGATATTGTACCAAATATGTTACTGATGTCTGATTGTGTACGTACGGTAAAATCATTGTCATCCGAAGGAGCAAGTTTATGTTTCTCACGTAGTATGCTCGATACTTCATCTACCGCATCGTTTATCTGATCTTCGGAAATACCGGAAGCAAGAATACTGTTTACATAAGTAGAGGAGGACATCATTCGTTTCTGAACCGTAGAGAACGGCATAATTATGATATCATCCTGATCCTGCCCGAATGTATTTTGTCCCATTTTAGAAAGCACACCAATAATTTTTACAGGAATACTATTTACTCTAATTATCTGTCCTAAAGGGTCGGCATTTTCATCTCCGAACAAATTAAGAACAACGGTAACGCCTACCAGACAAACTTTTGCAGCGGCACGGTCATCAGATAAAGAAAAGCTATTTCCTTTTGAAATAGTTAAGGAACGTATTGCGAGATAATCATTGTTAACACCTACAGCAGTTGTATTCCAGTTTTCAGGACCAAATACAGCTTGAACTCTTTTCTGGTCAACAGGTGAAACATGATTCACTAAATCACAGTGTGCTCTAATAGCTTCGGCATCTTCCAGTTTAATTGTTTGAGTGGAAGAGGCTCCCTGGCGAACTCCTCCTTGAAAATTAGCACCTGGGAAAATCATTATCGAATTGGTTCCCAGGCTGGCAATGGATGCTTTAATATTTTGATTAGAACCTTCGCCAATGGCAAGCATGGCAATTACTGAAGCTACACCAATAATAATTCCCAGCATGGTCAGAAAACTCCTTAGTTTATTTCTGTTCAGCGATCGCCAGGCAACTTTAAATAGGTTAAAGATTCTCATTTTGTTTGTTTATACTGTCTCGTCTTCTTCTGCCAATGCAGCAATTTTTTTCAATTCTTCTGTTGCATTCTTTCGTTCTTTCACAGCATTATTTGCTATTATTCTTCCATCTTTAAATACAATGTTTGTTTTAGCAAATAGTGCAATATCCGGTTCGTGCGTTACCATTACAATAGTAATTCCT
>CAIRRW010000477.1 GCA_903881065.1 uncultured Bacteroidota bacterium | reverse complement strand
CATATATCAATCGTCTTTTTAAAAGAGAACTGTTTAAATGATAGTCCTGCAAAGTTTCGTTTCGGATTGTAATCAAAAGAAACTGTTCCAATTGTGAATTTGGCTTTTTTCAATGTAATCTTTTCTTAATAATTATAATCCCTATCAATAATTGATAACACTATATGATAAAAGTGAATACCAATTTAATGTATTTAAATGATGAAATTATTTTGACAAATATATAAATTTAATTTTAGTGAAGGATTATTGTTTAGCTAATATTATACTTTACTACTTAAGTGTTTTTCTAAGTAAATTTGCATCACGCTTTTTATACTTACTTTCGTACAAAATATGAATACTCAGGAAATCAATATGAACCAGTGCCTACAATTAGCCATTAAGGGTTTGGGTAACGTTGCTCCTAATCCAATGGTTGGTTGTGTGATTGTTTATAAGAATACTACAATTGGGGAAGGATATCATCAAAAATATGGAGAAGCTCATGCTGAAGTGAATGCAATCAATTCTGTCAAAAATAAGGAACTATTGAGGGATGCAACTCTTTATGTCAATTTAGAGCCATGTTCACATTACGGCAAAACGCCCCCCTGTGCTGATTTAATTATCCAACATAAAATTCCGTACGTTGTTATTGGAAGCATTGATACAAATTCATTGGTATCAGGCAAAGGGATTGAGAAACTAATAAAGGCAGGTATTGATGTAAAGGTAGGTGTGTTGGAAGAAGATTGTAAAAAGCTGAACAAACGATTCTTTATGTTTCATGAGAAGAAACGTCCATATATAATTCTCAAATGGGCACAAACAAAGGATGGATTTATCGATAATAAGCGAGCAGGGAATAATATTGGTACGGCCTTACAAATAACAAATTCCGATTCAAGAAAACGGCTACATCATTGGCGAAGTGAAGAACAGGCAATAATCGTAGGCACAAATACCGCTTTGCTTGATAATCCTCATTTGACTGTTAGAGAAGTAACAGGCAATAACCCTTTGAGAATAACTATTGACAAATGGTTACGAATTCCTAAATCATATCATTTATTTGATAAAAGTACACCAACCTTAGTTTTTACGGCTGTTGATACACCTTCTGTGAATAACCTCGAGTTTGTGAAAATTGAATTTGACAAGGATGTTATAGGGCAAATAAGTAACGAATTATATACAAGAAATATTCAATCATTGATAGTTGAAGGGGGAGCACTTTTACTTAATAATTTTATAGATATTAATATTTGGGACGAAGCAAGAGTTTTTATTTCTGATAAAACAATTGCAAAAGGAGTTAGTGCTCCTGTTATAAATGTTAATCCTGTAAGTAAGGAAAATATCAGTGGTGATGAATTGTTAATTTACGCGAATAAAATAAGATAACCTTGTATAAATAATATTTTGAATTGCTGATTAGAATTTATGTTATTTGAAGATACTTATTATTCAATTTCCAACCCTTGTGAAGGTTTATACAAGGACAAGGGAAGCAAATTCATAGGTTATGCATTTCCTGTTTCCAGTGAAGAAGAAATAAAAACACACCTTGCTGCTTTGAGAAGGGAGCATCACAGTGCCCGCCATCATTGCTTTGCTTATAGACTGGGTGCTGATAAACTTACCTATAGAGTAAATGACGATGGCGAACCATCAAGTACTGCTGGCAAACCAATATTAGGTCAGATACAATCTAAAGATTTAACAGATATACTAATTGTTGTGGTGCGTTATTTCGGAGGAACTTTGCTTGGAGTTAGTGGTTTAATCAATGCCTACAAACAAGCAGCGGCAGATACAATTGCTCAAGCTGTAATAATTGAGAAGATTCTAAAAGAGAAGTTTGAAATTAAATTTGATTATTTGCAAATGAATCAAGTAATGAAAATTATTAAAGATGAAAATCTTGAGATTCAATTGCAAAACTTTGAACTTAGTTGTTCTCTGATCTTTGCAGTTAGAAGGAATAATGCAGATAGAGTTTATGAACTGTTTAAAAAAATAAATAATCTTGACATTAAGAATAAATTCTAATTAAAAATTCAATTCATTTAAAATGTAGATTTGTATCCTCATAAAAGTAAAATAATAAACAGAAATGAAACTACTAAAAGAAATGTGTGCAATTCATGCTCCTTCCGGCAATGAATCACCTATGACAAAATTTGTATTAAACTATATCGAAAAGAATAAGAAGAGCTGGAAACACAAGCCTAAAGTATATTCTGGTGATGGTTTTCAGGATTGTATTATAATGGTTTTCGGGAAACCGCGAACTGCGATATTTGCTCATTTGGATAGTATTGGGTTTACTGTTCGTTACGGACAACAGCTTGTTAAAATTGGCGGACCACGAACAGTGGATGGATTTCATCTGGTTGGTGAAGATGATAAAGGCAAAATAGACTGTACTCTTGCAGTTGATAAAGAAAACAACTTTACTTATAAATATAAGCGTGTTTTGGAACGCGGTACTGAACTAACCTTTAAGCCGAACTGGCGCGAGACTAAAGAATATGTACAATGCTGTTATATGGACAATCGACTTGGCGTTTGGAGTGCTTTGAAAGTGGCGGAAACATTAAAGGATGGCATAATTGTTTTTTCGTGCTGGGAAGAACACGGAGGTGGTAGTGTTTCCTTTTTACAGAAATTCATTTATGATAAATATAAAGTAAAACAGGCATTAATATCCGATATAACTTGGGTTACTGAGGGTGTGCCACATGGCAAAGGAGTAGTGATTTCATTACGCGATAGTTTGGTACCACGTAGAAGTTATATTAATAGAATACTTGAAATAGCTAAAAAATCAAAAATTCCATTTCAAATGGAAGTAGAAGGTAGCGGCGGCAGTGATGCCAAAGAACTTCAAATGTCGGAAAACCCTTGGGACTGGTGCTTTGTAGGTGCTCCAGAAGACAATGTGCATACACCTAATGAAAAAGTATTCAAGAAGGATATCGATTCGATGGTAAAAATTTATAATGAGTTGATGAAGAAATTGTGATTAATTTCTCCATTACTTTTTAATAACTGTGTCCTTATTAAATTCTTTATCAGTAATTGCAACTCCATCTTTAAAGTAAAAGGTTCCAAAGTTGGTTTCCTTTTTGGTATATAGGTAACCTTTATTACCTATTACAACGATACGTCTGGTAACTTTTGCATTGTTCTCTGTTACGATTTCTTCGGTAACGCCTTTAGGATATTTTTTCGCAAGATCATTTTTATCTACGTCATATTTTATTTTTAATGTCTCTGTGTCAGCTATTCGCTTTTTAGGATAGAGTTCATTTTCCTTAACTTTTAACGCTTCATTAAATGCAACTTTTGCTGCATCATAATCCTGCTCAGAAATAGCCGAATCACCTCTATTTATATAAGTAGTATATCTATCCAGTAGTTCTTTTTCCTTTCTTTCTTTTTCAAGGCGAGCTTTCTCTTCTGCATTTGCTAGAGCTTTTTCTTTTGCTTCTTTCTCTTTTTCCTTTTCAATACGGGCTTTTTCAGCAGCATCCGCCATTGCTTTCTCCTTTGCTCTTTTTTCCCTTTCTGCAGCGTCGGCATCGGATTTCTCTTTTGCTATTCTATCTCTTTCTGCTTTTTCAGCTGCAGCTACTCGTTGCTTCTCCGCTAATTCAGCAGCTGCAGCTGCAGTGGTTGCTTTAGCAATACTGTCTTTTTTTGCATTTTCTGCAGCTGTCAGTCTTTGTTTTTCAACTAAAGCAGCAGCATCGGCATCCGCTTTGGCTTTTGTTATTCTATCTTTCTCTGCTTTTTCAGTCGCTGCTATTCTTTGTTTTTCTGCTAATTCAGCGGCAGCAGCGGAGGCTGTTGCTTTAGCAATACTGTCTTTTTTTGCGTTTTCTGCAGATGTCTGTCTTTGTTTTTCTGCTAAAGCAGCAGCATCGGCATCCGCTTTGGCTTTTGCAATTCTATCTTTCTCTGCTTTTTCAGTCGCTGCTTTTTCTTTAGCTACCCTATCTCTCTCGGCTGCATCGGCTGCTGTAGACTCTTTAGCCAATCTATCTTTATCGGCAGCATCAGCTTTTTCTTTAGCCAATCTTGCTTTTTCAGCAGCATCGGCATCCGCTTTAGCTTTAGCTAGACGTTCCTTTTCGGCAGCATCGGCTTTTGCTTTTTCGCTTGCCAATTTATCTTTATCCGCAGCATCCGCAATTGCTTTATCAACTTCTGCAAGTTTTGTTTTTGGCAATTGCTCATTCGATTTTAGTATTAATGCTTCATTGTAACCAGCTTTTGCCTGATCATAGTTTTTTGCCATCAGTGCTTTGTCGCCTTTAGCCAATGCTGCCTTATATTTAGATTCGGCAAGTGCACCTCCTGTATTAATATCATCTGCTATTTTCTGATACTTCAGAAATTCCTTTTGCATCGATTCATTTACATCTTCATCAGCACTTAGACCTGCTTTGCCTGAACTATAGAAATAACTCATGAGAGGCTTTTCAAATTCTTCATTAATTTGGTCGGCAAGTTTTTCGTCCTGAGGTAATTTGAATAATTCAAATTCGGGTTTGCTACTGCCTTTAAAATCCTTTATTTCTTCATCAGAAAATCCTATTGTTGAATAAAGGAGTTTTACTTTTACATAACCTTCTTTAAAGGCCGTAAGTGTATATTCCTGGTTGGGTTTCAGGCTGAATGAAAAACTGCCGGAAGCGCTAGTTGTAGCCTGTTTAGTCTGGTCGGACTCATCATTTGAAAGTGTAACCAGAACTCCGCTTAGTCCTTTTTCATTTTCTTTTACTACTCCTTCTATATTGAATTTAAACTGGGCATTTGCACTGCCAATTCCAATAAAAGTAAGGAATACAAACAATGTCAACCCTATGAAAGTGGTATTAATTATTCGTGATTGATTCAAATTCATACTTGTTAGTCTATTCTTCCCCTAGTTTTCCGATGAAAGTTTTTTATTCTTTATTAGTAAACGAAAAAAAAACAAACCTATTGTCTTTGTTAAAAATTACATTAACACAACAATCTTGGTTTGTATTAGGGACGACAAAAATAATAATAAACCTTTACCCGACAATAAGAATAGTACTGCCATAATTTATTTTCAAAACAGGTTGATTTTGAAAAGAGACGAGAAAGGCTACCGGTGAATAAATGGCTGTTTTGAAATTTGAATGGGCGAAAATGCTTTGGCGCGCTTAAAAAAGGCCTTTTATATTTATAAAGGCTGAATTTTGAAATAAAATAGTGTTTTGTAAGACATCGCGAGCGTTTTGTAAGACATCGCAAGCGTTTTGTAAGACATCGCGAGCATTTTGTAAGACATCGGGAGGCCATTGTACGACATCGGATGACCATTGCTGGACATCGCGTGACCATTGCAGAGAGGTGTTTTTCTAAGAAATAACTTAAAGTCTATTTTTACTCTTCTTTGCCAAGTAGGGCATTATCATAATCAGGGTGAACCAATAGTTTATCATAAGCTATGCGTTCATCAAAAGATAAATCGGATTTCAAGAAGACATACCAATATGCCTCTTTGGTCATGGCATCGAAGTGAATAATTCCTTTCCTTTTTTGAAAGGATTGGAATAAGTTTAAGGAAATGAAAGCAACTACTACAGTGATTAATGAAAGAGAAATTATTCTCGATTTACTAAAGACCGTCTGAAAAAAGGCAGCCATAGGTAATGCTAAAATTGGATAGGTATCAATCATTGGGCGACTACCGAAGCTTCCTCCATACCACCATGTCCACCAGCTATAAGCGACATATACATTAATAAGAAGAAAAGATAAAACAGGGAGGAATAGTTTTTTATTATTTATTGCTAAACGGAAGATTCCGATAATTGAAAGAATTATAATGGGCGAATAAATAAGCCAGCCGTTTCGATAACTAAATAGCCCTGAGATAATATGAGGGTGGCTGAAGAAGAAAGATTCATTTAAATAGGAATAAAATAACCAATGTCCTGTTATATACTTCCAATAAATTAATTGCGGAATAAAAACTATAAAGCAAGTTAGACCCATTAGAATAAGATGTTTCGAGTTTAACTTGATATAGTTCATTTTGATCAGCAATGTGTCTTTTGAATAGATACCATATAATAAAGGGAACAGAAAAATGATACAATTAACTGGCCTAATTAAAACAATCATACCGAAAAGCAATCCAACAAAAATTGCTTTTCTGAAATTTGGATTATTGTACCATTGTAAAAATTGGTATAGAAAAGCAGAAACCAATGTAAACGAATAAGCGTGGGTCATTGCCGGTTCGTTAGTTGAATAATAGTATAAATTGGTGCCCAGCATTATGCTGATTATGGTAATACTTGTAGCAGTTTCGTTAAAAAAAAGCAATACTGATTTCCTTAGAAAATATAATCCGATGAGCAAATAAAACAGCGAAGAAACTGCCAGAAAAAATTCATAAGGAGTAGAAAAACCATTGGCTTCATAATTAAACAGGTGAGCGGAGAGATGTGCGATAAAGAAAAACGGAGCATACATTATGGCTGCCCCCATTGTAAACTTAGCTACTTTGCCACCATTAGTGGCCGTTTGATAGAAGAATTCATGCTTTTCTCCAAACTTCTTTTCAGGGAATTTCTTAATAAATTCAAAAGTAATATCATGGTAAACAAAGGCAGCAGGCAAATATGAATAATAGGATGTAACATCCCAATTAATTATTTTACTTGGGGTTTCTGCGTAGGACCATCGTTTCAAACCGAATACAGAACCAATCATAGTAATGCATAGTAGGAACAACACTATTTTTGATGTGGTAGTATTTTTGATAAACGAAAATATTCCCATTTAATAAATACTTTTCAGATTTAACTTTCGGAGTTTAGGTGCGATTTTAGCGGTTGCTCCTACAATTAGAATTGTCATTATTCCGCCAAAAACAACAGAAGGTTTTAAGCCCATTGCTCTTGCAGCAACTCCCGATTCGAAACCGCCTATTTCGTTGGAAGAACCAATAAAGATACTATTCACGGCAGATACGCGGCCACGCATTTCATCTGGTGTGGAAAGTTGGAGGATAGTATGACGGATAACCACACTCACATTATCAAATGCACCGGTAAGCAACAAAAAGAAAAGAGATAAATAATAGTTAGTTGATATACCAAACAAAATTGTGGCTATTCCGAAAGCTGCGATTGCAAAAAAAAGATTTTGTCCAGCATTATGTGTTGGAGGTTTATAAGCAATGACGATAGCCATTATAACAGCTCCTATGGCAGGTGCAGCACGTAAAAACCCTAATTCGATTGAGCCAACATGTAATATTTTATCAGCGTAAGCAGGTAACATAGCCACTGCTCCTCCAAATAAAACAGCAAATAAATCAAGTGAAAGGGCTCCTAATATTATTTGATTACTAAACACAAATTTAATCCCAACCGATAAACTTTCTTTCAGTGATTCCGCTTTTTCTTTTTTCGGCAACGGTTTCGAAGCAATAAAAACCAATGAAAAAACAGATAGGCAAATCAGGATAATACTTAATCCATAGGCAGTAGAAAACCCTATTGCGCAAATAAAACCAGCTATTGCCGGACCTATAATAGAAGCGACGTGCCAAATAGTACTATTCCAAGTAGCAGAATTAGCATATAACTCACGCGGTACTATCTGCGACATAAAGGATGAAAAGGAAGCAGAGAAAAAACCACGGATGATTCCAATGCTACCTATTACAATAAAAATAGGAGTAGTTCCATATGTTTTAATAACGGTAGAAGTGTCAAGAGAAAAATAAAAAAGCGTTGAAGTGGAAATAATAAGAAACAATGATGATACTAATATGATTCGCTTTCGACTTATTGTATCTGCTACATGACCTGAAAACAAGGAAACAAATATAAAAGGAATTGCTTCTGCCAATCCGATCATTCCTAAAGCAAATTCATCTTTGGTATACTTATAAATCTGCCAACCTACTATTACACCTTGCATTTGAATTGCCATGGTAAGGAAAAATCGGGTTAACATAAAGAAAACAAACTCTTTTATGCGCAACGCTGCATAAGGATCATGTTTTATAATGTGAGATGATTTGTTCATTTATAGTCGGCAAATTTATACTTTAATATTTTATTACTCTCTTTTAAATCAATTATAAAAATTTACCTACCTTTACATTTATTAAAACTTATGCTTTATGAAAAAAATTCTGATTATTTCAATAGGAATGCTGATGGGAAACTGCCTGTTTGCTCAAAAAATCTCTGCTGATAACATTCCCAGAGACGTTACATCCACTTTTAAAAATAAATACCCTTCTGCTCAACGTGTAAGTTGGCAATTGGACTATGATAAATATGTTGCCGAATTTTCCTCACTTGGTTCTAAAATGTCGACAACTTTTGATAAGGAAGGCAATTGGCAGGAAACGGATTATTCCATAAAATATTCCGAATTACCTAAAGAGGCGAAGGATACAATTTCCAAGGAGTTCGGTACGATATTAAGTTTGTATACAGTTGAAGAAGTAGTTAAAGTTGAGAGTAAAGACAAGGATTTATTTTTTAAGGCGGAAATTATTAAAGAAGGGAACACCTATAATAT
>CAIRRW010000476.1 GCA_903881065.1 uncultured Bacteroidota bacterium | reverse complement strand
GATCAGCAACAGTATTAATTAATTCTACCTGCAAAGAGCTTACACTAAAACTTCCCTGTTGTGTGTACATTTTATCTCCCACTTTTACTTTGGCATCATATTTATATTCTCCTACAGGCATCATTCCTGCATTTAATCTATATGCATTTGTTGTCTTGCTAAACGTAAAAGGGAATTTTTTATTGTCCGAATTCGTAATTGTAATATTTACTTCAGGGTCATTTATCAATTCGTAGCTTTCATTATAAACTTCCCCTTCCATTTCTATGGCTTCATTTTCAAGGAAATTATTCTTACAGATCACTTTGAAAAAACTCTTATCCACTTTCACTGAAAGATACTGAACGGTTTTTGAAACAAGTTCATCAAATAAATTATGATTGCCATGCGCTGCAAAGTCCTGTAAACGCCAGCGCCAGATACCTTCACCTTCAACCAAAGCCATTTTATTTTCACCGACAGAATTAAAATACATGAAGGGCGTTTTGGTTTCTACCATTCCAATACGCTGGTAAATCAATACGTTGCTGCTGTTCTCTGTTCCATAAGTTCCGAAAGGACAGGACACGGCTGGAAAATCTTTAACAGCTTTTCTCAGTTCATCACTAATGGTAAATAGTGGGAAATTCTGATACAATACAGCTTCGCATTCATTTGCCTTTTGATTGGAATTGGTTATTTTTAAATCGTTTTTAATAATTGCACTTGAACCCGAAAAGACCCAGACTGGAATGTTAGCGCCATTTATTTCATTAATGATTTTCAGTGCAGGATTCCTTACACTTGGCAACTGATAAAGAATAACAAGATTGTATTTCTTTAAAGGTTTATCAAAATTATCTAATGTATAGCTTTCTACTTCATAATTTTGGTTGCCTTCAATTGACTCCTTTATCGCTGCAATATCAGGATGTGGAGCATCGGTCAGAATAAGTATTTTCTGCCTTGCATCAAGCACATCAATAAATACATCCCGTTCGTTATTTGCAAGACTCATCTCTTCCGGCAATGAGGAAAGTTTTATTTTATAATGTTGAATCCCCACTTCTTTTGCATCCAGCAAAACAGGAATGGTTGTAATAAATGCATCAGAATTAAAGTTTACTGTCTGTGTAAACAATATTGTCGCGCCTTTATTTATTGTAAGTGAAGTGCTTTTCCCTTTTAATTGTTTCGCATTAATAACAATTTCCATCGGAAACTGATTTCCTAAGTAGGCTAACCGATTGTTATTTACTTTGGCAAGTATAATGTCTTTCTTCACGGTGGTATCGCCTAAAGCAATAGTATATACAGGAACTTTTATTCCGTCAGAACTGTAAACAGGATTTGACCCTTTGTTATATAAGCCGTCAGTAGCAAGTATTACGGCACCCACATTTCTGTTGCTGTATCTGGTTTCAACATCATCGAATAAGGAAGAAATATCAGTTTGTTTTTCGTTGTACTTTAATGAATCAATTGCTTTTAATTCATTTATTTTATCAGCGAAAGAATAGGTTCGTACTTCATATTTATCGCTTAGTTCACTGACAAGCTTTTGAAGATTTTGTTTGTATTCCTTTTTATAAAAAGAAGAATCTTTACCGACAACCAGTGATTCGGAATTATCCTGAGCAACAATAATTACAGGCTTTTCAACAGTACGATTTGTAGTTTTTAATAAAGGCGATAGTAAAAAGAACGTAATAATTGTAATCGAAATAAAACGAAAAGCAGCCATCAGGCGAACTCTCCAAATGGAAATTTCATTTAAAGATTTGTCTTTTCTGTAAAGAACAAATGAATATACAAATCCTGCAAGAATGCAGAACAGGCAAAACCACCAGGGATATTCCAGTATTAAATTCATTGAGTTAACGAAATCAATTCGTCATTCGTTGTCATTAGGTAAGCATTCCGCCACAAACATTAATCACTTGGCCGGTAATGTAAGCACTCATATCTGATGCTAAAAAGATAGTTGCATTTGCTATGTCTTCAGGTGTTCCTCCTCGTTTCAAAGGAATGTTTTCTCTCCAGCCTTCTACTACTTTTGCATCGAGTGCTGCAGTCATTTCTGTTTCAATAAATCCTGGAGCAATTACATTGCTTCTGATATTTCTTGAACCTAATTCCAAAGCAACAGATTTTGTAAAGCCAATGATTCCAGCTTTTGAAGCAGCGTAGTTTGATTGTCCTGCATTGCCTTTTACACCAACTACAGAACTCATATTTATAATTGAACCTTTGCGTTGTTTCAGCATTGGTTTTTGTACTGCTTTAGTAAGATTAAATACTGATTTTAAATTGGCATTAATTACTTCATCCCATTGCTGTTCGCTCATGCGCATCAACAATGCATCTCTTGTAATTCCTGCATTATTCACAAGAATATCCACTGTTCCAAAATCAGAAACTACTGAATTCACAAGTTCTTCTGCGGCTTTAAAATCGGCAGCGTCGGAACGGTAACCTTTTGCTTTTACACCAAAAGCCTGCAACTCTCTTTCTAGTTCCTGACCTTTTTCAACGGATGATAAATAAGTGAAAGCAACATTAGCGCCCTGTTCTGCAAATTTAATTGCAACACCGCGACCTATTCCTCTTGAAGCACCTGTAATTAAAGCTATTTTTCCTTCCAGCAATTTCATGTTTTGTTATACTTATGTTGATACTTTTTTAATTTTAAGAAGTCCAAAGATATAAGAAAAACAGAAGCAAATAAAACAAAAAACCGTTGAACTTATAAAGTTCAACGGTTTTAATAATGACGATGGTATTTGTTTAGAATCTATATCCTAAATTAAAATCAAATTCAACAATAGGCAAAGTATAATCTTCAACAACAGTATACTCTCTTTTAAATCCTACACCAAGTTTTGCCCCCAACAATAAGTTATCAGTTAATCCAATATAACCACCAAGGTGTATCATCCCGGAATAATGAGTCCCCTCATGTAGCGTCTGTCCAATAATATTAGTGGTGGTATAACCGTAATTTGTACTGGTTGTAGTAATGTTTTCATAATAGTTAAATGAACCTGCAAATGTTGATATGCCTATGTAAAAGGTATGTCGTTGCTGACCAAAGGGATAAATATTTAATTCCAAGCCTGCAGCATAATTTCTGTTTTGAAGAAACTGTGTTTCATAAAAATCTGATGTGTAATTAGAAGTATTGGGCTTCCCCTGTAAACCAATTGATACAGGTATCTTCAATGATATTTTGCCGGAGTTAAAAACCCGTTCATAAGAAGCAGAGAAGTTAGTAAATAACATATCGAAACAATTTAAAGCGATAATGTTTTTATGGAAATCTTTATTTGCCTTTTGTACAGGTAGTTTGGCTGTTTCAGTTTCAACATAGGTTGTTGCTGGCGTAGTATTGTAAAATTCTTTTGTGCCGTTTTGATAAACAATATAATGAATATTGTTTTTAGGAAGTTCAAACACTTTGTCAATTGAACTGCTGAACAATTTATATTTTACGGTTGAAGTATTTATTTCTAAAACTTTTGCGGTAATAACTGTTTCATCTGTTTTATAAATCATATCCTGTGCCTGCAAACGGAGTGCAAACAGCCAACAGATGGCTAAAAATGAAAGGCTTTTTGTTTTCATGGTGCTAAAAATAAAATGGCTATGCAATTTTGCATAGCCAAATTTACGTAATTATTTAAGACTGCTAATTTAATTCGCTTTTGTTAGCAGGGTTTATTTTGTCAATTGTGCCGACAATGCTTTGGCAATTGCTTTTCCGATATCAGCAGGAGAATCAACAACAGTGATTCCACACTCGCGCATGATTTTCTTCTTTGCCTCTGCAGTATCTTCAGCACCGCCAACTATTGCACCTGCATGTCCCATTGTACGACCTTTTGGTGCTGTTTCGCCGGCAATAAATCCTACAACAGGTTTACGATTACCGTCTGCTTTAATCCAGCGGGCAGCTTCTGCTTCCAGTCCTCCGCCTATTTCACCAATGATAATAATTGCATGAGTTTCATCATCATTCATCAATAATTCCACTGCTTCTTTTGTAGTAGTTCCGATTATCGGGTCGCCACCAATACCAATGGCAGTAGTAACTCCAAGACCTGCTTTCACTGTCTGGTCGGATGCTTCATAGGTTAAAGTTCCTGATTTGGAAACAATTCCTACATGACCTTTTTTGAACACAAAGCCCGGCATAATGCCTACTTTAGCCTCTTCCGCAGAAATAATTCCAGGACAGTTAGGGCCGATTAAACGACAATCTCTGCCTTTTAAATATTCTTTTACCATCACCATATCCTTTACGGGTATGCCTTCGGTGATACATACTATCACTTTTATTCCAGCTTCTGCAGCTTCCATAATAGCATCAGCAGCGAATGCAGGCGGTACAAAAATTATTGAAACATCTGCACCTGCTTTTATCACTGCTTCCTGAACCGAATTAAATACCGGACGATCAAGATGTGTGCTTCCGCCTTTGCCGGGAGTTACGCCGCCTACCACGTTTGTGCCGTACTCAATCATTTGTGTGGCATGGAAAGTTCCTTCAGTGCCGGTGAATCCCTGCACTATAATTTTTGAATTTTTGTTTACTAAAACACTCATAATTTATTTGTAATATTATTTATAATTTGTTGAGGGGCTAATTTTTCAGACCGCTAAATTATACTTTTAAGGCGTTATTGCAAAGCAAATAATTACTTTTGTCCAAAATAAACTGATTTGCCGTTGAAAACCTCATTCATTAATAAAGATACAATTGTTGCGCTTGCCACTCCGCAGGGAATTGGTGCTATTGGAGTTATTCGCGTTTCCGGACCTGATGCCATCACTATATGCAATAAGATATTTGCGACGAAGAGTTTAAAGAAGATTGATCTGGATAAAAAACCTTCGCATACCGTTCATTTTGGGGTGATGCGCGATGACGATATTATTATTGATGAAGTACTGCTCACTTTATTTAAAGCACCGAAAAGTTTTACTGCTGAAAATAGTGTGGAGATTTCCTGCCATGGTTCAGCATTTATTCAGCAGCAGATAATACAGTTGATAGTGAAAAGTGGCGCAAGGATGGCGCAGCATGGCGAGTTCACATTGCGTGCTTTCCTCAATGGAAAGATGGATTTATCGCAGGCGGAAGCAGTTGCCGATTTGATTTCATCCAACTCCGCTTCTTCACATCAGATAGCGATGCAGCAGATGCGAGGCGGATTCTCCAACAAGATTAAACTGCTTCGACAAAATCTTATTGACTTTGCTTCGCTGATTGAGTTGGAGCTTGATTTCAGTGAGGAAGATGTGGAGTTTGCCGATAGAAAAGATTTGAAAAGCCTGATACTTTCCATACAGCGCATTGTGCAGCGATTGATAGATTCCTTTGAGGTAGGCAATGTGATTAAAAAGGGTATTCCTGTTGCTATTGTTGGGAAGCCGAATGCCGGCAAATCTACTTTGCTTAATGTATTGCTTGAAGAAGACAGAGCCATAGTATCGGAAATACCCGGTACCACAAGGGATGTGATAGAAGACGAGATTATTATTGACGGCGTGCTGTTTCGGTTTATTGATACTGCCGGAATTAGAGATACTACCGATATTATAGAATCTATTGGTGTTTCCAAAACATTTGAACAGATAAAACTTTCTTCCATTGTTATTTATTTGTTTGATGCGCACGAAATCACACCGACTGAACTGCATGCCATTGTTAACGAACTTACCCCTCATCTTAATCAGAGTAACCTATTGCTGGTAGCAAATAAGATAGATAAAGAGGATATTGAATATACAAAAAGGGAGTTCAAGGATTTTCCCGAAATGCTTTTCATTTCTGCCAAGGAGCGCACCAATATTGATTATTTGAAACAGCAGTTGGTTACTTTATTTGATAACCGCACTGTAAATGTTACCGAAACAATTGTTACCAATGCCCGACATGCAGAGGCATTACGACATACAAACGTTTCATTGTTACGTGTTTTGGAAGGATTAAATAATAATGTAACAGGTGATTTTTTGGCAATGGACATACGGCAGGCATTGCATTATCTAGGTACTATTACCGGTGAAATTTCTTCTGACGATTTGCTGTCTAATATCTTTAGCCGCTTCTGTATCGGGAAGTAAGTTATTATTTCACAATAATTAATTTTCGGTTTTCAACCTTATTATTATTGGTAATTCTCATAGTGTATAATCCCGCCTCCGTACTTTTCAAATCAATAGTAATAACATACTCGGTAGAATTCAAGTTTGTTACTATTCCTCCTGTGATATTAAATATCTGGATTGATTTTTCTCCAACAACTTTGCTTTCAATTGTTAAAAAATCATTACTTGGATTCGGGTAAATCTTGGAAATTGATTCGTCAGAAAAAAAATCTTCATTAATTCCATTGGTATTCATTGTGATTTTTCTGATGGCATCATTTTCAAAATCACCGATATATATATTCCCAGAAGCATCCAATGTTATAGCTGAAGGATGATATAGTTGAGCAAGTAAAGGAGAACCACCATTTCCGCCATAACCACCTACTAATCCGCCTACTCCTGCAAAAGTGGTTATTGTTCCTGAAGCATCAACTTTTCTAATTTTATTATTTACAGATTCACAAATATATAAATTACCAGCTGCGTCAGCAACCATTCCATAAGGATATAATAATTGCGCACTTGTTGCAGGTCCATTATCTCCGCCACTTGCCGTACTTCCATTGCCGGCCACTGTATTTATTATTCCTGAAGTATTTACTTTTCGGATACGCATGCCTCCCAAATCACCGATAAATAAATTACCTGCAGCATCTAAAAATACAGCTGCAGGTGAATTTAGTTTTGCTGTGTCAGCTGCTATTCCTTCTCCATTATATCCTGAAACTCCTGTTCCTGCAACAGTTGAAATTATTCCGGACGTGTTAATTTTTCTAACACAATACCCCGGATTTTGTGATGCGAAATATATATTGCCGGCAGGATCTACACATATTCCGGAAGAAAATCCTATTTCTGCATTGGTTGCTGCAAATCCATCTCCACTATATCCAGAAGTACCTGTACCGGCAATTGTAGAAACGATGCCGGAAGTGTTAATTTTTCTAATTCGGTAATTATTTGCATCACATACATAAATGTTTCCTGATAAATCTACAGCCACGCCACACGACCTATTAAATAAAGTACTTGTTGCCTGCAGTCCATCACCATTAAAACCGGCAGTACCCGTACCGCCTACAAGAATAATATTTCCATTGGTATCTATTTTTCTGATAACATTATTGTAATCTTCAGCAATAAACAAATTACCTGATTGGTCAAAGGCAAGTTGATTGGGATGACTTATAAGAGCGTTTATTGCCGGTCCTCCATTGCCTGTATATCCAGCAGTACCATTGCCGGCAATAGTAGTAATTACCTGTGCTCTTGGTGTTGCAATAAGCAAGATAATAGTGGCGAAAGTGATTAGTAATTTTTTCATGGTTTTTAGCTTAGGTTTATAATATTTGTCAAATTTAACTAAAACTATGATAACATTATCTATTACAAGTTTGAGTTCTGGAAGAAATTAAAAAGATAGCTTATTTACTTTTGTTACGAAACTGCTTTAAACGATTATATACTTACAATAAATCATTCCTTCCTTTTGCTAATCGCTTTACTTACATTTACCAATAATTAAATACCTGCATTTACTAAATAATACCCTATGTCAGATATTAAAATTGAATTGACGGAAGCCGATGGTACTGTTACAACAGTTATCATCAGTGGAGATACGAATATTGATACGGCTAACAGATTAATTGATTTTGCGGAAGCACATAAAATTAAAACATGCGCCGAAGCTTGTATTCCGCAGGAGGTAAAGGTTATTACCCGCAAGGGAATTGTAGAATTGGATGAAGAAAAACTGAAGGCACGCTTTGCTTATATAGGTGTTGGAGATGCCGGTTGCATTGTGTTTCGGCTTATATGTATGCGTTATAGCCGCAACGAAATTGTTGAAATGTCGGACACACAAACAAGGGGTGCTGTTGATTCGCAATTTTATCTTTTAAGGCAACTCATCGGGAAATTTAAATTGGAAACGCTTATTGATATGTTTACCTGTTCCAACGAAGATTACAACCTCAAGTATTATCAATTGATTGAAGATTTCAAAATAAATAACGATTGTACCTACCGTAAACAGAAGTGTTTGCAATGATTCGAGATTTTTCTCGAATTGTCCTCCATATTGCCCTGTTACTTTTGAAATCAGAAAACGATACGAATTCGTTTTCTGAATAAAAAGGTAAATAATTAAATTTTAAAAACAAAAATCATGAAAAAAATTGAATTAGTAAACAACAGACGCAACAGACGTTTGGTGAGCAGAAAAAGTAAATCGAAAAGGAAACAACATGTTACTTATGTGTTGATGGCAACGGTATTGCCGGTGCACGTGGTAACAGGTACTATTGATTTTCCGGGCAGCATAAGCGGAAGGAAAGAAAGGGCGCATTTAATAGTAGATACGTGTGCCAGCAGCAAATTGGTAGCAATAGATCCTGCGGTAATCAAAAAGGTGAATGATGACATTGACAATTATACTAACGCGTTACCGGGTAATCGCCCGGGGATGTTTAAAACAATGAATCAGGCTATTCAAAATTCTTTGCTTTCACCGTTTCAGGAAGCCGCGAATGCGGATCCTATTAATAGTATTGTTATTTTGGAGAGTGGTGGCTTTAAAGTTAAATTACAGGTTATCCGTACAAAGCAGGTGTTTGAAGTGGTGGCAGCCGAAAAACCGGGCATCGTTGTTTTAAAAGCTCCGGGAGGACCAAAAGAAGTTCATCTTCATAATTGGTTCAGTTCGACTGACGGTATCAGTTACAAGCAGGAACAATCTACCAATGCTGCTTTTGTTCAATTAGGTGGTTTCCCAAGTAATAAACTAGCCTATTTTATCACACAGTTAAGTATAAAAGATGTCCTTCAGAAAATGAGTGGTGTAATTAAAATAATGGTTAATTAGGGTAGTGCCATACAATGTGAAGTAAATACGGTATAACATGAAGATAGTACAGTATAGTTTTCAGAGAATATGGTATAACGTGAAGATAGTACGGTATAACCTGACTATAGTACAGTATAACTTGACCATAGTACGGTATAACCTGACCATAGTACGGTATAACCTGACAATAGTACCATAATATACTCAGGTTATACTGTATTCTGGTCTTCTTCGGTGCTTTTTACCCTTTAAAACCTTTATCCAGCTTCATTATCAATGTGGATTTCTCCCACACGATATGAATTAAAATGTAATTTAGTTAGATGCGAATTGTATATTTGTAAAAAATTGAAATTCAGAATAAATGAAATTAAAGGAAATTACTGATTGCCTCGAAACGTATGCTCCGCTTGCTTATCAGGAAAGTTATGACAATGCAGGGTTGATTTGCGGCAATAAAAATATGGATATTACTGCTGCTCTTATTTGTCTGGATAGCACGGAGGAGGTAATAGATGAAGCTATAGCCAAAGGCTGCAATTTGGTGATAGCGCATCATCCCATTGTATTTAAAGGGTTGAAAAAATTCAACGGAACTGATTATGTGGAACGGGTGATTATAAAAGCGATTAAGCACGATATTGCCATTTATGCCGCACATACCAATCTGGATAATGTGCATAATGGTGTAAATGCAAAAATAGCCGAGATGCTTGGTTTGATTAACTGCCGGATACTTGCTCCACAAAAAGGAATGTTGAAAAAGCTGGTAACATTTTGTCCTGCGGATAAGGCAGAAGCAGTACGAATGGCTTTATTCGCAAGCGGTGCAGGCGGTATCGGTAATTATGACGAATGCAGTTTTAATACCGAAGGAACAGGAACTTTCAGAGCTGGAAAAGGCGCCAATCCTTACGTTGGCGAAATAGGCAAACAGCATCACGAAAAGGAAATACGGATAGAAACTATCTATCCTGCAAATATTGAATCGGCAGTGTTGAAGGCTTTGTTTGCAGCGCATCCATACGAAGAGGTGGCGTATGATTTATTCAACCTTACTAATAAAGCAAGCAAGTTAGGAGCGGGGATAATTGGTGATTTAAAGGAAGAAACTGATGAGTTGGCATTCTTGAATTTCGTAAAAGATAAAATGAAGGCAGATGGCATACGATATACAGCTCTTAAAAAAAAGAAGATTAAAAAAGTGGCTATCTGCGGAGGTTCGGGAAGTTTTCTGCTGGAAGATGCTATAAAAAACGGAGCTGATATTTTTGTTTCGGCCGATTTTAAATATCATCAGTTCTTTGATGCCGAAAAGCGCATTGTTATTGCAGATATTGGGCATTATGAAAGCGAACAATATACAATGGAATTATTTTTCGACCTTCTAAAGGAAAAATTTAATACATTTGCACTCCATTTATCAAAAATTAATACAAATCCAATAAATTATTTATAAAATGTCGAAGACAAAAACTGACGAAAATCCAGTAGAAGAAAAGTTGAGAGCATTGTACGAGTTACAAATTATCGATTCTAAAATTGATAAAATCAAAACAGTGAGAGGTGAATTGCCTTTGGAAGTCAGCGACCTTGAAGATGTTGTAGCCGGACTTGAAACACGCATTACTAAATTTAATGCGGAATTGCAAGCTTTTGAAGATGCTATTACTGAAAAGAGAAATGTTATAAAAGATGCTACAGCATTGATTAAAAAATATACAACTCAACAAGGTAAAGTGCGTAACAATCGTGAGTACGATTCGTTGACTAAAGAGATGGAATTCCAGAATCTGGAAATTGAATTAGCTGAAAAACGTATCAAAGAATTTAAGGCTAATATTGAAGCTAAGAAAGAGATTGCTGCAATTTCGGAACAGGAATTGGTTGACAGAAAGAAAGATTTGAAGATTAAGAAAAAAGAGTTGGATGAGATAGTTGAAGAAACTGAAAAGGAAGAAACTTCTTTAATGAAAAAATCAAAAGCTGCTGAAGCAATCATCGAAGAACGTTTATTGAATGCTTACAAACGTATTCGTTCAAATGTGATGAATGGTTTAGGTGTGGTAACAGTGGAACGTGATGCATGCGGCGGATGTTTCAATAGAATTCCTCCTCAACGCCATTTGGATATTAAAACTCACAAAAAAGTAATTGTTTGTGAACATTGCGGAAGAATATTAGTGGATGCTGAAATTTTAACAGGCAAAGCAATAGCTAAAGCATAATTCCGGAGTAATCAATACAAAAAAAAGAGCGAACCAGATTTGGTTCGCTCTTTTTTTAGTTTAAAACTACCTCAATGTGTTCTAAATTGCTTGATTTGGTAACACTCAATGCTTTTGAATAATTGAGAATGTTGTTGATAATTTGCT
>CAIRRW010000475.1 GCA_903881065.1 uncultured Bacteroidota bacterium | reverse complement strand
TGCATAAACTGTTCTGTAATTTTTATCATAATATAAATCACCTGCTTTTTGCGAGTCTTCATTGGAAGTTTGTCTTTTTGCTTCCATAATGTTTACTGTATTATAAGCATACATGATTCTCTTTTTCAAACGATAATTAAAACTTAGCATTTGAGCGCCTGTTTCCTGCATGTAAAACACATCATAAGGTTCAACCCCTAATAAATCTATTACCTGTTTAACTTTCATGTTGGGCTTTATCTGTGTTACTTTTGAAACATCAGTAAAGGGTGGTGCTACATAACGGCTGCACGAAACAGTCATCATTACTATACCACAAAAGGCGATAATTTGTATTGTTTTTTTCATAATCTGTTTTTTTAATTAATTAACCAACTTCTAATTTTAATACTAAATTTTAATACTATGATGTGCAAATATAGAAATTATAGTTAACTCCATCTGAAAATAAATCACTTCCCCCCTACTTCCTTATAAGGATAGGGCTTTTGGGTGGTGGCATAAAAAAAGCCCCGTATTTCTACGAGGCTTATTTATACAGGCAATTGTCATTGTCTTGTTTTATTTTACTGCACTATTATCGAAGCAGGGTCAGTAAAATCGCTTTGTTCAGAGCCTTTGATAAGTGCAATCTGAAACCAGTACTGTTTTATGGGAGTAAGCCCGATAACAGCAATTTTGCTTTTTGTAGAAGAAGCAATTGTTACCCAGCCTTTAAGGTTGGTAATGTCATCGTTCTGCTGAAACAGATACATGTTGCCTTTTACTCTTTTTCTGCGCACTATTACACTTCCGGGTATTGGTCCGGCTTTCACAGAAATATCCTGCGTATTACGCACAGGAGTTTTTTTCTGAACTAAGCCTGCTTTTGCAATGATGTCGGCTGTTTGATCAGGGTTGCTTATTGCTACCACATCCACAAACAAAACCAATATCATCAGTTTCACACGTAAATCAACAGCATCCAGATACATCTGCTGTGTATCTGCCGGACTGCCTTTTTTGGCTATTCCTGAACTTGTATTAAGATTATCCCACGATTTCTGCGCATCTAATATCAATGCTGCTGCCGTGCCGAAATAACCTACCGCTATTGTCATTTTGCCTATTATCGATTTCCCGTTTGTTAATAGCGTTGGAATCGACGACATTTTAGGTGTTTTTACTAATTTCATTTCTTTTATATGTATTATGGTTTCTGCTGTCTCTCCGCTTTGGGTAACATAGTGGAAACCTGATTTAAATAACTGAACTGTATTCATCACTTCCTGTTTCGGCAGGAGTTATATGCCATGCTCATAATACAATAAAATAAAATGTGACCCTTATTTCTATTTTATTTTGTGAATTTCCTGTTTAAATTCTGTTTTTTTCTCCTTCTTTTTTAACTTGTTATTTACTTGACAATTGATTGTTTTTGTTTTTTTCTGTCACCCTGAGCTTCGGTCATTGAGCTTGTCGAAATATCGAAGGGCTAATTATTTATTCTTTCTGTGATTGGAACGCAGATTATTATGATTGTTTAGGATTAAAGATGATTTTTTAATTTGATTTTCAATTATGATTCTTGTCTTCGACAATTATGATGTTCTTTGTTAATCCCAAAATTCTAATCAATAATCAGCTAATCAGCTAATCAGCATATCACCCGCCTCCCACTATTCCTTTTATCCACAATATCACATCCAGATAATGGTAAAAATCATTTCGTTCGGCAAGCATTGCATGATGAACATTTTTTCTGGATTCAATTTTTAAATTTCCGCTTCTGATTGTTGTTGTTTTCTTAAATCGTTTTGTACTTTTCATTTTTATTTAGTTATTATTTTATTCATTAT
>CAIRRW010000474.1 GCA_903881065.1 uncultured Bacteroidota bacterium | reverse complement strand
TTATTACAATCAATTCAGTTCAATTCCCGTTAATTTTCCTTCCAGCTGCAACATATCTTTTCAACTAAAAATCAATTCATCAGGTTCATTTCTCGTTAATTCCAATTCTTCACAAAATTCAAGTTTCCAAAATAGTTTCAATCAATTCAGTTCAGTTCGGGCTAATTTTTACACTGGCTTCAATCCACACTTTCTATAAAAATCACTTATAATTATTCCTCTTCAGGTTAATTTCCCGTTAATTTCTATTCTTCCCAAAATTTAAGTTTCCAATATTGTTTCAATTCAATCAGTACTTTTCCTGTTAATTTCAGTTCAATTCACAATTCTTCAATTCTTAATTCCATCAATCAATTCAATAGTAATCGGGTTAATCTTCCTTTCCTTTTAATTGACTTTTAATTAAACTATTGCTTTATATATAGTTTGTAAAGTGTTAATTTACTATTTATTAAAATTATTATTTTGTGATGTTATTTAATTACCTTTGTACCATAATTCACAACAATTAAATCTTAAATAAAATTCAAAATGTCAAAAACTACAGCAAGTACTGATTCCACTTCAACAAAGGGAACCAAAAAGGGAGCACTTCCAATCTCTCAAATTCGCAATGGAGGTAAAAAAGTTCTGATGTTTCTTGGCTTAGTTGCCGTAATTGCATTAATGTTTGTCCCATTGGTTGGCAAAGCTATTGGTGCTAAACTTGGTGCCCTTTATTTGTTTGGCGACAATGGTAAAAAGTCTGGTCGCACCGGTGGTAACGTTTATCAGCGCAATGGCAGAGTAAGGGAATTTAAAGTTCCTTCATTGGTTCGTAATACCTACACATCATTTGTTCGTTCTGTATTCGCTACTTATTCCAGTGCATTCAGAGCATTACATCCCGAACAGATTATCGAATGGAATAATTACAAAGGTTACAGTTCCGACCGTTTCGGCCGCATGGTTGAAGTAAAAGGAAAACAAGCTTTTATCCGTTTGAATGGAAATTTGGTAAATAGTACACAAGGTCCGATTAATGATCCTCCAGTTTCTGGCATTCCTCCACTTGCTACTTTGTTGGCTCCTCCAACAATCAAAGTTAGTGGTTCTGTATTTGATTTGCCATTTACACCAAATCCAACAGGAGTATTTACAGAAATATTTGCAACTGCTTCATTGAGTGCCGGAGTGTCACGCCCTGCCAATTCTAAGTTCCGTATGATTACAGTTATTGACACTTCAGGTGTTTCTCCTGCTGATTTATGGGCGGCTTACGTTGCTAAGTTTGGTGTTCCAACTGTTGGTGCTAACATTTTTGTTCGTGCTAAAGTAATTGGTGATTCCACAGGTTTGGCATCTGCAATCACAGCTGAATTTGGTGTTGCTACCACTTAATAGTTAGCTTTTATTGCCATTGTTTAAAAGGAGTAATTAAAAACTACTCCTTTTTTATTTTCACATTATTCATAATTACTAAATTTTTACATCATGGCTTTACGCATTACAGGTGATAATCTACAAGTTAGCGGAAGAACTTCCGGCAATGTTATTATGAAAAATGGCAGGGAAAGAGGTTTTTCAGTTCCTAAAAATGTTATCAATAAAAAGACCGGTGACCAGAAAGCTGCATTACAATTATGGTCCACTTTGTGGAAAGATTTAGTTCTTGCCGACTCTTCTATTGCTGAAGCTTGGAAGAATTTCCAAATGTTAACTTCTGATAGGTTCGGGCAGCCGGTTTATATTTCAGGTAAAGCAGCTTGGGTAAGGTTAAATATCAATGTTGATTGTGATTTATCAAGATTTATCCTACAGCCTCCTGTTGGCATATCCCCTCCTCCACCGTTACAAATTACAGATTTTAAAGCTCATGTTATTTATCCAATTCCGAAAAGATTACTTCTTACTCATTTAGGAAATCCTTTTGCAAAGAATACCAAAATTTACACCACCAAATGTTTAAGTCCTGGTACTACAAAGCCTAAAGAATCAGAATTCAAGTTTCAGGCTTTGAGAGATTTTACAGCAGCTGGCACCGATACTATTGGTAAAAATTGGTTTACTAATTTCGGCAATGTCCGGATTTACACTAAAATTTTCCTTCGCGCAGTAGTCATTGATTTTGCCACCGGTTTAGCTTCTATTCCTGTTGAAATTTCCTGTATTACACAACGGTAAAAGGTTATTTGCCACCGCACATTTGCCATCTTTATTTTTTAGCCACCGCACTTCCCGAACCTTTTTTTCGCTGGAGGTCGTGCCTTCCTCCGCGACAAAAAAAGGTTCTGGTCACCCCACAAAATAAAGATTCACAAATTTTACAACGCACCTGGTAAAAGTTCGGTTCTGCCCTTTTGCCCTTATGGTTTTAGATCTGCAGGAAAAGCCTGCAGCCTTAAAAACCATAAGCGCACCGCACACAGCACCCTGAAAAAGAAAGTCATAATTTTTTTTGAGAAAATCAAAAACAAATTCCCACTTTTTTTTCAGGCAGCTGCCTTTTCAACGCTCGTTCTTAGTGTTCCATTCTGCTGATATTCAGTTTTTTATTCGGACAAAATTAAATAGCGTTGCACTTGGCAAAGCCTCATGCATTCGATGTTAAGTATAGTCTTGGCTTTCATTGTTTTTTTTAATGAGGGTTCAGCAGTTAATTTTTTTCTAGCTGAACCCCCATTTATAAAAAAAACAATCAAAGCCAATTCACCAATCCTTCCAACGCACACAGCACCCTAAAAAATAAAGTTGTCACGGTATTTGCAGAAAAAAGCAAATACACGCGCCATCTTTTTTTTTAGGAAGCTGTCTTGCCATCGCTCGTTCTTAATATCCTTTTCTGCTAATATTCAGTTCACTAAAAAAAACAAAAGAAAAGGTATTATTTTTTCTTATTATAATCAGTCTTATGCAAAATAGCCGCACAAGCCGACACACGACCAAAGCTAAGTTACATAAGATGTTATTATAATAGAAAAAATAATGACTTGTTTCGCACTGCGGTAGCAGTGATTACTATTTTCAATAATGCGTTGCATCATTAAAAATCGTACCGCAACCTGTAGTACTTTGTGTTTTCTCTTGATTTCTTTTCACCACAGGCAGCAGCCCTTCCGCCCTTCGGGCGGTGTTCTGCTGCCTATGGTGTAGCCTACCGGCAGTATGGTATTTAAGTTTAAATGGCTTTTTTTTCTTTTTTTTGACGAGCCTGGTGTTTTTTCCCGACCCTCAAAATTGTGGCTTGTGTCTTTTCTGTTAATTTTTTCCCTTCGGGGATA
>CAIRRW010000473.1 GCA_903881065.1 uncultured Bacteroidota bacterium | reverse complement strand
TTAATAACAATTCTGATACTTATTCTTGCAAACCATTCCATTCAGTCAACAATATTTGCAGCCAGCTTATCCCTTTTTATTGTATTGGATTTAATTAATGGAAATTTAAAAAACAAAATAATTATTGACTTAAAATTTATACTCGCAATCGTACTGTTTATAACTGGATGGTCGGCAGTGTTGCTTTCTCACTATTTTATCACTCTCAAGAACTCGTCCTATATTGGTGATGGAATTGGGTACGCGCCCTTTCTTATGAATTTTAAATCCATTTGGAATGCGTTTATACCAATACCGGATTTTAAAGCAGGTGCGGCTTTTTGGAATACAAATATTATAAATTACGTTTGGTATTATCCTAAAACTATTGATTCATCAATATTAAACACTACCCCTAATATAATAGCTATAATTATTTCCGCATTTATATTGATAATTATTAGTATTAAATTTTCTAACAAACCAATTGTATTAATTACTTTCTTGCTAAATACAATTGTTTACTTAATTTTTCTTGAATTTTCCAGAATCTATTTTTTAAGATATCAAGGTTTATTCTTCGTTATCTTTATCTACTGTTATTGGTTGTATAGTAATTATGAGGAAGAAGTAAACCTTAATTTTTTGACATCTCTTTCAAGTATTTTCAAGTCAAAATTGTTTTCATTCTGCCGAAAGGCTTTTAGCCCAATGTTATATATTATCCTTTTAGTGCAGGTGTTTTCGGCGTATTATGCTTTTGCAAAGGAAATTAAATATAAATTTACTATGTCGCAAGATGTTGCAAAGTATATTATAACTAACAATCTGAATAAAACACATGTAATGATTGGATATATAGATTATGCTGCACAAACAATAGCTGCACACACAAAAACAAAAATGTATTTTCCTCAGATAGGACATTATAATTATTATCAGGAGCCTTTTAATAAATTAAGAAAACCTGAAATAACCACATCTGAACTTATTGAATCATGCACCAATTTTACAGAAAAGCAAAACAAATCTGTTCTTTTAGTTTTAAATTTTCCTGTAAATGATAATAATCAGCAACTAATAACCAATACAATGTTATCTGCAAATACAAGTATGACTTTTTTACAACAGTTTACAGGTAAAACAATTCAACAAGACGAACAGTTTTACCTATACGAATGTAAATTGAAGAGATAAGGTTTCCAAAATCAATAATTAGATTTTTGATTAAGGGCCATTTAAAAGTGGATAATGTAAAGCAAAAGACAGTTATATAACGTATATATGTTTTTTAAAAATCAATTGCTTATAAGACATAAAAACTGATAAATGATTATCAGGAATTAAAATATCCCTTTCTTACTTTTTTCATTATCCTGCTCAATATTCTTCTCTGTTTTGTTAGCTGATTTACCTTTGTTGAATCGATAGCTTACATTAAGCAGGACAATATTTTTAAGAATACTTATATCGTATGATTTTGTTTCTTTGTAGTTATCCGTTTTCACATAACTACCTTGATTAAAATCAACCCCCAAGCCAGTGGGAATAAAATATAATAGCATAACATTCAGTCTTTGTTTGAAGAATGGTTGCTGTACAAACAAAATCCAAAAGTCATTATTATTTTTATCATACCCTTGTGCAGATATGTATTTCATTAGGTTTTTCTGATATTTCAATCCTGCAACGGTTGCAGTTTTTTCATTCTGATAAATAAGTTGGCTCGACATTGTCCAAAAGTTAAAATCATTTGTATTGCCCTGATACTTTATACTGTTGTTAAACACATTAACATCCGACTGTAGTACAAAACCTTTTTTCAAAGGAATGCTGAACCTGCCTTCTACACCATATTTTGTATAATCGCCGGCATTGCTATAACTGTATTCAAATATACTATCACTACGTAATGTTCCTGTCTGTGTTATTAAATTGTTCGAGAAATGATAATAAGGTTCAATTGTTACCAAACCTCCCAAAAAATCAATCTGCATCGAAACTTTATGAGTTACTTCGGGTTGTAAAAAAGCATTTCCAACTTTCACACTCTGCTTATCAACAAAACTGTTGAACGGATTTGTCTGGTCAATTGAAGGATAATTATTTTCGGCACGGTATTTAAGTTTAAAATCAATTTTATCCGAAGGGATATATTTTATATCTGCATAAGGTTCCGCAATTATGTATGAATGTTTTGTTCCATTGGCATCAGGCGAACTCGTTTCTGCCGCCACTCCCACTTTCACGCCGAATTTTTTATTTGTTTGCCATGTATAATAGCTATATAACTTATGACGGATATCTGAATAGGCAAACTTGCTAGGAGTAGCATCCTGCACAAACGTATTGTTCTGCTGTTGCCAGGAGTTGCCATAACCTAACTGAAAGTTGGTTTTATTTTTGAATGTATGTGTATATTCTAAGTAAAATTTGGTTGCATTTTTATTATCCTGACCATTTTCATTAACCTTAGATAATAAATCATCAGTATAATTGCTGCTGTATTTATTTGTATAAAACGTATAAGTAAAATTAGCATTCAACTCGTTATCGGCATCCAACTTACCTATATAAAACAAACTATTGGATGAATTTGTATTGCCTGAACTACCTAAAGTTTGCGAATTATAATTAGATGAGGAAACACCATTTATGCTGCTTATTACATTATTAAACTGATTGGCAGTATTATATTTTAATGGTTGAGCCGAAAGGTCGCTTTCAAAACTTATGGTATGTTTTGGATTTAAATAATAATCGGCACCAAGCGTATAACTATTGGTAAGCTGCTTAATATTCATATTCATCTGTGATGCATTCTGAGGATTTTCTTCGATTACCATCCCATTGTTATATTCTTTCTTGATATTTGATTGAAAATTAAAATTATTGAAATTACTATTATAACTACCATATAAATTTATTCGGTTATATACATAATTGAGTGACACATTCAAATCATTTTGTACAGGTATGTATTCCTTTTTACTGGCATCCAAATCCTGTAGCGTCTGATCATTCACAAATATTTCGGTGCCCTGATAATCCTTTTTAAGTATTATGTTTATTACTGCCGAATATCCTTCCAACCCATATCGTCCACCTGGGTCGCGTATCACTTCTATTTTCTTTAGTCTATCGGGAGCTAGGTTTTTGATATATTCCTGGTCCTTCTCCATGCCATCCACCAAAATAATTACCTTATCACTGTTATCCACTTTTATAGAATTGTTGTAACGGTCATAGGTAACGCCATTTACCTTTTCCAGCACTTCCTTTGCTGTCGATGCTCCAGCCTTTAGTTTTTCGGTAACAATTTGTACATCTCTGTCCAGTTGATTTTCAGCTGAATTGGTTTTTACATCTACTTCCTTAAGCATCATTATATCGGGCTGTAATTTTATAATGCCGATATATTTTTTCTCCTGTATATCAATTGCTTTAGTAGTATCAGATTTATAGCCAATACAGGTTATAATCAGATGATAGGAACCGGCACTCATAGGAATAGTAAAAAAACCTTTTCCATCCGTTACTCCTCCAGTTATCATACTATCTTTGGCATTATAGGCGCGCACAGCCGAAAACTCCAAACCCGACTTAGTTAGTGCATCTTTTATCTGCCCCGAAATCTCGACCTTTTCCTGAGCAGATAGTAAATTGGCAATTAAAATTAAGAGTAATAGTAATTTATATTTCATATAGATGCAATTAGAATTTGTAGCGCTTTTTCAGCTATGACGAATTACTATCCTCATTTGTTACAATTGGAAGATTATTTAATATTGGGTGTATGTTTTAACTTATTTTATTATTCCAAAACGCCATTTATTAACTAAAAATAGCCGGTAATAGATAAAAATGTGTTGTAAGAAGGTTTTGTATTGTTGTCATATTACAAGCATACCTCGTTTGATGACAACCATACATTGTTTGATGACAAGATTACGTTGTCACATCATTATTACTAGAAGTTACATGACAAGCATACGTCGTTTGATGACAACCATACATTGTTTGATGACAAGAATACGTTGTCACATGATTATTACTAGAAGTTACATGACAAGCATACGTCGTTTGATGACAAGAATACGTTGTCACATGATTGTTACTAGAAGTTACATGACAAGCATAGGTTGTCTGATTACAACCATACATTGTTTGATGACAAGCATACGTTGCCACATGATTGTTACTAGAAGTTACATGACAACAAAGTGTTGTTTGAAGATGACGTTGTATTGTTTGAAGACAATGTAATGTTGTCACATAACAACGTATTGTTGTAATGTAACAAGAGATTTAAAACTACCGACAAAGCCCTATTAACGAAGCATTCAACTGTAAATAGGCTGGTATTCGATTATTGATTTACAACCAAAGATTGACTTTAAGAAGCAGAAAAGGTATACTTACAAATCTATATTGTTTACATTTTAGTAATATGATTGGAGCTGCCATTGCTTACAATATTAAGAAATATATGAAGTTTAAAGTACGAAAAGTGAATGTGCAGGTAGTGGAACTACCTGTTCCGAAAAAAGGATTGAAACAAGCTCTCTCAAACTCATTTTTGGGACTTACAACGAAGGTGATTTCAAATACAAAATCTCACATTCACAAAATCATCTTCTCTTGAAATGCTTCTACTGAAGTCTGTTTTTTCTTATTCCTATACTTTTTGAGGGTTGTGCAACAGCTACTTATGTTATGCGTTCGGCTTTCTTTTTCTTTGTTATATATTCTTTTGTCATTTT
>CAIRRW010000472.1 GCA_903881065.1 uncultured Bacteroidota bacterium | reverse complement strand
TGGTAATTATTAAACCTTCTTTAGTATAGCAACTATCTTGTTTACGCTTTACTCCAAAGAAATTTAATTTTTGAAAATCTGTGAGTTTTCTATTTTCTGAATGGTCGCCCTGCAAATAGATTTGTTCTTTGCTTAATCCTTTGTATTTATCCCTTGCCATTTTATTCCAAGTATTTATACAGTTTTCTATTTGATTAATTACCGCTTCCTCTGTAGGAAATGAATGTTTAATTGAGTTTAACACATCTCTATTAGGTTGCTCTTTTGCTGTTATGTTCCTCCCTGATGCGTTCGGGTATATTCTTACAACTTCATTGTAAAACTGTCCGAACATTCGCTCTATTACCTTATCCCTTGCATTTCCTATTGCTGACGGTGTGTGAAACTCTGCTTTATAACATAACTGTTGGTAGAATGGTGCTAATAGTGATTTTGCGTAATTATCACTTTTTATTTGAAAGGGTAGTATTCCATGTTTTAAACAGGCATCCTTCATTGCATGTTTTGAAAGTTCGGCTGTTTCGGTGTCTCCCATCGAATAACCTAATATGTAATCATTATAAGCATCAATAACAAAAGCTACTTTCTTACGTTCTGAAAAAGAAACTTTGGTATTTCCCCTTTTATCTGTAGTGCGCTTTTGATAAAATAATTCAAAGTCCCAAGCATCCGTTACCCATAAATAATTGGGTTTTGATGGTCGCGCTCTTTTGATAGTATGGTCAAATTGATTCCTGAATGATGCAATACCTTTGCGAGCTCCGGTAACCTGAATACTTTTTTTAGCTGATATTTTTCTAACTGTTCGGGGTGTTATTGTTTCCCATCCCATTTTTGCAGCTTGTTCATTAAATATTTTTGCAATAAAGCACCCATCAAATTGATTGTGCTTTGCAATTAGTTCTACAATTAGGGCTTCCTGTACTTTGCCTACCTTTAAATTATTTGATTTGCCGAAACGCTTTGAAATAACTGAAATTGCACCTTCTTTAATATAAAGGTTTGCTTTGCTTCTTAATCTTTGTTCGCTGTTGGGTAATGGCAAACTATTACTGTTAATGTAAGTTATTGCAGTACCGAAAAACTCACTACAGTTTTTATAACCTAAATTCTTAATTTGTTTTATTGTCATTCGCCCCACAAAATCCAATACAGTACAAGCCTCAATATATTTTTGAATAACCTGAAAAGGCAAAAACTTGTTAGATACCTTATACGCCTGTATTATATCAATATCGCATTGTTTACGCATTAAATTACTTTCAAAACTTTTTTCTTTGGTTGAATGATGTTTAAATGATGTTGGAGAGGGTTCTATTAATGTTGGTTGATTTGGCGTTTCAATATTTTCACTTATGGAGTTTTGTATTTCAATGGGTAGTGAATCAAAAAAGAAATAGTCTTTTCCATTTTGAGAGGTCGAAACATAAAACGAACCGCCCTTTTTATCATATCTGCTTTTTCTTTGATACCATTTGTTTTTTATCGTTTGTTCCGGTTG
>CAIRRW010000471.1 GCA_903881065.1 uncultured Bacteroidota bacterium | reverse complement strand
TACAAGCGGATTTTTTCCGTTTTATGAATCACGATGAAAAATGGATTGCATTTGTTGGTTTGTTAAATGGGTAACCGTATGAAATATTTTCAGGTAATTGTGAAGATGCTTTTGCATTGCCAAGTTGGGTTGAAAGAGGTTGGGTTATCAAGAGTATAAGTAAAGATAAAACAGAGAAACGTTATGATTTTCAATACCAAGATAAAGATGGTTATAAAGTAACTATTCAAGGATTATCTCGTTCATTTAATAAAGAGTATTGGAATTACGCCATATTAATTTCAGGTGTGTTACGTCACGGAATGCCAATACCTAATGTCGTTAATTTAGTTGAAAATCTAAATTTATATAGTGACAGCATTAATAACTGGAAGAATGGAATCGGCCGTTCTTTAAAGAAATTTATTCCAGATGGGACACATGCAAAGGATAAAACTTGCAGTAATTGTGGTGATACAGATGGGTTAATTTACGAAGAAGGCTGCTTGAAATGTAAAAGCTGTGGACATTCGAAATGTGGATAAGAAGTTGAAAATCTTAATAAAAAAGAAAGCAAGGATAATTACCCTTGCTTTCTTTTTTTATACACTTCAAATTATAATATTTACAATTCTTAAATTTATATATAATTTGGTGCTTTCGGACTAGGATTTTCCCAAATAAGTTTCTTTCCAAAACCTAATGTGTTATTGGTCATTTTTATTGCTCTTAATTCGATTGCCCAAAAGTCACCAGGAACAACCTTGGCAAATGGGTACTTTTTATAATATTTAGTTTTTGACCTTTCAAGCATTTCATTTTTTGGATTTAAAAATGTGCCAGTGAATTGAATTCCTTTAATAGTTCCTGTTTTGTATATGTCAGGCAGAATGGTACCCGCTATTTTTTCATTTTGCAATGCGTTAATAATATGTTTACTATTGCTATCTGATTTGAAAACAAGAATATTATCTTCGTTAACTAAAGCATAAAAGCAATTTGCACAATATGGAACATTGTCTATTGCAGTGCAAAAAGTTAAATTTTTCTGTGATTCTATAAATGTTTGAATTTTTTTATCCATGTTTTTAATCTTTATGAATCCTTATTTCTAGTTTATTTATGTTACAAAGAAACAACTAAAAAGGTAGCATGTATATGATACAAATCAATTGAATAAATGTTTAATTTGAAAATGATTATTGACACAAATAAACAAAAAACATGTAGTATAATTAATAATATGTGCTTTTGCACATCCCTGTTTATAGGGCTTTCGAGGAATTGGAGCAATTCGCTCATCTGAATTGCACGACAAATGTACTATGTTTATTGACATCCAGCACATTCAATCACAATCAATAATGATTCTAAATAGCACCAAAATAAAATCGTGCCAAAAGTGTAAAAATCAGAACTTTGTTATCGACAAAAAGAGGGAGTAACTAATTGGCTTGAAGGGTTGATTGGGTGCGGGGCACCTCATTATTTACCCTTCATTTTTAAATTTTATTTTGCACAATACGTGCACATCAAGAAACACAATACGAAAACCACGCCCTAAAAACTCAATAGGCAAAATCCTGTCCTCGAGGTTCGATTTAAAATGAAAAAAGGTACGATCTATCACGGAGGGTATAAAGTCG
>CAIRRW010000470.1 GCA_903881065.1 uncultured Bacteroidota bacterium | reverse complement strand
CCAAACTTACCCTTGATGTTTGTATTATCAATCATGAAGGTTTACAGGAACATCAGCAGTTTGAGAACAACAAAAAAGGGTTTAGGAAAATACAAACCTGGTTGGTTTCAACAAAAGTATTTAGTTACACCAATGCTTTGTGTCTCATCCTAAAAAAAGTTTACAGTTTATATAATTAATCCTGATAAAAGTTTACAACGCATTTTTAGTCCTGAAATTGGTTTACAAATGTAGTTTCTTTTCTGTAATAGTTCTTCCATAGTTTTTCTGTTTTAATTGATTGATCTGAATGATGAATTTGATTTGGAGTTAAGTTACCAATGCTCATATGAGGCCTTTCGTTATTGTATAAATCCACCACAGCCTTTAGTAATTCCTTAGCATCTTTGATAATTTCAATATCATAGCCATCTAAATATTCATCTTTAATAATTCCGTTTATCCTTTCAGCTATGGCGTTTTCCAGAGGGTCACCGCTTTCTGTCATGCTTATTTTTATATTATTATCCTGCAATAGCTTTACATAAGCAGCGCTGCAATATTGTATTCCTCTGTCGCTGTGGTGCGTGAGCTGCAAATGGCTCTCTGCCCCCAAGGCAGAGAGAGCCATTTGCAATGCGCGTATGCTTGCACTGGCTTCCAACGTGTCGGCTACATGATAGCCTACAATTTTATGAGAATATGCATCGGTAACAAAACTAATGTATACATGATTGTTCTTCAATTTCCAATACGTAATATCGCTTACCCAAAGTTGATTGATAGCCGTTGGAACCAATCCTCGGATAAGATTCGGATATTTTCTTAACCAATGGAACGAGTTGGTGGTTTGTATTCTTCGTTTGCGTTTTCTTACTAATAACTGATTGGCTGACAGTACCCCAAACAAGCCATCTCGACCCATTTTTATCTTATGCTCCAACAGATAAGGCTTCATCATTTCATATAGTTTTCTTGTACCTATTCTTCGGTGATTCTTTCTGATATTTTTTACTTCCTGTAAAATCAAATCTTCTTCAAAGGGAGTTGACATTCCTGCCCAGGTGTTCTGATAATAAGCCTGTCTGGTGATACCAAACCATCCACATAATTTGGCCAGACTTATGTGTGAAAAGATGTTTTTCATTTCTTCTATGGTTTGGTATTGAGCTTTTTTCGGATAGGTATTTTAAATTCTCTTTCTGCAATATCTACCATCGTTGAAAACGCGATGGCTTTCATTTCTGCATCTTTCAACTGTTTTTCCAGTTCCGAAATTCTTTTCTTCAACTGAAGGTTTTCAAATAAATCGTCCTGTTTTAAGGACGCATCCTCTTTGTGTGGCTTTCTTTTCTTTGGCATCTTGAATGTTTTTGATGCAATACTAGGCTTTTTTCTTCTTACATTAACTGCATAACCCAGTTCACGCATCCATCGCAACAGGTGACCTCGTTCATCAGCACTTCCGGTATATTTTTGCCAAATGAATTGTTTACTGCATCCGCTGGTCAGATATTCCTTGATTATTTCTACTCGCTCTGTTTTGGTATAATACCTTGCTGATTTTTGAATGATTTTTTCTTTCTTTTTATTGTTCATGTTTACACTTTTTTGTGTAAACCTATTTTAGGACAAGACACTTTCAATATCATTGCCACCCCGAACACAATTAACCGTTTTTTTATTTAGCACCCTCCCAGCTCCAAACAGGGACAACCGCATAAACGGACTTACATAAAATTTCCGTTAAAATAACGTAAAATAACGTAGAGGTGATATATATGTTTGTGTAAAATACGGATAAATACGCTGAATGAATAACAGATTATAACACTTAGTACCTTAAATTATTGCAATAATTCGCAATAGCTGACTAATAACAACTAACTATTGACTAACTAAAAATAAGTTTTTCTAAGAATTACCTAAGTATAAAAGTTCCTTATTAAGATAGTTGGAAGTGAAAAACCGACAACCAAACCGACAACGACAAAAAAAGAACCCTTGCAAACATTTGATTTACAAGGGTTTCTTTATTTTAAAGGTGGTACCCACTGGAATCGAACCAGTGACACAAGGATTTTCAGTCCTTTGCTCTACCAACTGAGCTAGGGTACCTTTTATTATTCGGGGTGCAAATGTATTAAAATATTTAAGACAATAAACATTTTACATTTATTTAATAGAAAAATATAGTACGCCAAAGCAGTATTACCTTTCTGTTAAATAATCTTAATTTGGGCATTCTCCCTTTATTATAATATACTTTTGCATTCAACTTTTTTGGTGTAGATTTTAAAAATGAAAGCATATAAAATAAGTTTCTTTATTAGTCTTTTATTGTTGTTGTGGTCAATAAGCTATTGTCCGAAAATTAATGTGGCGGAACAAAGCCAGATAAATAATATTCAGCAAAGCCCATTATCAGATGATCAAACCGACCCCATTAATAAAAATGTTTTTGAATATGCCGATATTGATTTAGAGGAAAACAACGAGAATAATTTCCTGTCCTCAAATTTTAATATCCTGCCTGTTATTTCTTCCGATTATTTTCTGCATGCTTTCAATTCGAACTTAATTTCGTTCTCAACCAATAAATACCCTCAATTATTTTCACATCGATTACTGCATTCAAGTCAAAGTTACCTGAGTGTATTTAGAATTTAGGAGCAACCTTTTTTCGCACTTTAGGTATAAGATTTGTTATGCCTTACAACTATTAATTACAAGTTCAATATTCTATTTATGAAATTAATTTTGAAATTAAGTATTTTATACTTTTTATTTCCTGCTGTTTTATTCGGGCAGAAAAATGTGGAATTGTTCAAACAGGACACATTAAAGCTGGATATTGCCCAGGCCGAACAGCGATTTTTAAATAAAAGTATCCGCCTGATGGCAGCAAAATTTGATGTTGACATTGCCAAGGCTAACATATTACAGGCGAAACAATGGTATAATCCTAATCTATCATACTCCCAGCAATTATATGACCCTGAAACACAAAACTATTTCGATAATTCCAGAGCAACAGGTCAGGTAGATGTCCAGTTAAACCAATTGGTTTCAATTGCCGGCAAACACATGAATACTGTGAAACTTGCAAAGATAGATGCCGAAAAATCCCAATTGTTATTTGATGAAGTGGTACGAAGTCTCAAATTTGAATTATATACCGACTTCTCAAACTTGTTGGCTGCTCAGCAAAAAACAAAATTAATTGCTTACGAAGAAACCAATCTTAATTTATTAATCAATGCCGAAGAGCAGGAGCTGAAACTGGGTGCAATTGCCGGGAATGAGATAGTAAGATTAAAAGCGGAACGAATGAATATCAGAAATGAAGCATTATCTATAGAGGGTGATTTATTAGAAGCACAAAAAGGATTAAAACAACTTCTGAATTATCCATATACTTCATATTTGGTGGCTGTAGATTTAAAACCTTCAATAGGTGATATTCCTCCTTTCGATCAGGTAATGCTTGCTGCCGAAAAAAATCGACCTGATTTATTACTTGCAAATACAGAAGTAAAATACCAGTCTCAAAACCTTAAACTTCAGAAATCAACAGCTGTGCCCGATTTAACAATAGGGCTGGAGTATGACAGAAGAAGCAGCTATGTCGAGAATTACTATGGAATAGGCGCATCTATGGATATTCCTTTTTTTAATCGTAATCAGGGAAACATTAAAGTTGCTAAATTTCAATTGGAACAGGCTAAAGCACTTGATACTTTGCAAACCAATGAAGTTAAAAACGAAATAGCTAATTCCTATGTTACATTGTATAAAATCAAATCAAGATTAAATTCAATTGCTGATAGTAAAACATCAAGTGATATTGAAGATTTAGTTACAAGTGCAGTAAAGAATTATGAAAAAAAATACATTGGTCTGTTAGAATTTCTGGATCAATTGAGAACATACAAGGATGCTAAATTTGGGTTGATAGATTTAAATTCGAGTTATTTTATATCTATCCAGCAACTTAATTACACAGTAGGAACAACAATATTAAAATAAAAAAACCAAACATAAATAATGAATAAATTAAAATTATTAAGTTACTTATTGCTTAGCACTGCTATAATAATAAGTTACTCGTCATGTAAAAACGAGAAGAAAGATGAGCCTCAGGAAGAGAAGGCTGAAAAAGGATTAATAAAACTTACTCCAGGACAAATGGCTTCTATAACTATTGATACTGCAAAGTTGGAAGCAGAAGAGGCAGAATTATCTCTTATCGGAGAGGTGTCTTTCGATGAAGATAAAATAGAAAAAGTATTCCCATTGGTAGGCGGTAATGTAATAAAAGTAAATGTTACCCTTGGCGATTTTGTTAAAAAGGGTGCAGTGCTTGCTGTTATTAAAAGCCCTGATATTGGTGAAGTACAAAGCCAATACAATGTTGCATTAAATAATTTGGAAGTAGCGCAGAAAAATGTTGACATCGCAAATGAATTATATAAAACCAATGTTAATTCTCAGGTACAGTTAATGAGTGCGCAAAATGAATTCAAAAGAGCAACTTCCGAAGCGAATAAACTTAAACAGGCTCTTTCTATTTATGGTGCAAGCGAAAAAGGAGGAGATGCTGTTTATAATGTGTTAGCGCCAATAGAAGGTTATGTAGTTGAAAAAAACATTAATGAAAATATGCAGGTTCGGTCCGACAATAATGCAAATTTATTTACTGTTTCTGCATTGAATACAATTTGGGTTTTAGCCGATGTATATGAAAGCGATTTATCAAAAGTGAAAGTAAATGACGATGTAGATATCACTACTATTGCCTACCCGGATAAGGTTTTTAAAGGAACAATCAAACGAATTGGCAATGTGTTGGATCCTCAGTCAAAAGTAGTTAAAGCCCGAATTGAACTTGATAATTCAGAAGGTTTATTAAAACCGGAAATGTTTGCTTCTGTAAAAGTTCATTTGAAACAAACTGATAAACTGGTAACAGTAAAATCAAATGCAATCATTTTTTCCAACGGAAATAATTATGTGATGGTTTATAAAAACAAAACTTCGTTTGAAAAACGTCAGGTAATTGTTGAGCATTCTTATAAAAACAAAACGTACATAAAAATAGGTTTGTTTGAAAAAGAACTGGTAGTGGGCAATGGAAGCTTATATGTTGCGAATGCAGAGTAAATATTAATTGTTAGAGAAAACCCTGAAATGAATTCGCTGATAAAAAACATAATAACATTTTCATTACGAAATAAGTTTTTCGTTTTGGGAATGACAGTTGTTCTTGCAATTATTGGAGCTGTGAGTTACATAAATACTCCAATAGAAACTTTTCCTGATGTTACCAATACACAAATCATCATCATCTCACAATGGCCTGGAAGAAGTGCCGAAGAGGTGGAGAAATTTGTAACCATACCACTTGAAACTGCATTAAATACTGTTCAAAAGAAAGCAAATTTAAGAACGACTTCTTCTTTCGGTTTGTCCTATTTGAGAATCATTTTTGATGATGAAGTAGATGATGCATTTGCCCGTCAACAAGTAATTTCCCGTATATTACATATTGACTTACCTGATGGTGTGCAGCCTGAGATTGAGCCTCCTTACGGCCCTACTGGTGAAATATATCGATATACTTTAAAGAGTGCTTCCAAAAATATCAGGGAACTAACAACCATTCAGGATTGGGTTCTTGATCGTCAGTTCAAATCTGTTCCCGGTGTGGCGGATGTTAATTGTTTCGGAGGTGAAGAAAAATGTTTTGAAATCAGAGTAAATCCTATTCTTCTTTCTAAATACGGGCTTACTTCTTTGGAAGTTTATAATGCCGTTACCAAAAGTAATATTAATGTTGGCGGCGATGTAATAGAAAAAAATGGAGAGTCGTATGTGGTGCGCGGAATTGGACTTTTGAATGATGTTGGCGAAATAAAAAATGTATTTATTACCAGTCTTAATGGTGTTCCAATACTTGTGAAGAATGTGGCTGATGTCGTTGAAACTGGTAAGCCTCGACTTGGGCAGGTGGGTCGTGATATTGGTCAGCCAAATGTGGTTGAAGGAATTATTGTGATGCGGAAAGGTGAAAATCCTGCTGATGTTTTAAAGCGCATTCAAGCGAAGGTTAAAGACCTAAACGAAAATGTACTTCCTAAAGATGTTAAAATTGATACCTTTTATGACCGTACCAATCTTATGGATTTTTGCACAGAAACAGTTATTCATAACTTGTTGGAAGGGATTATTCTGGTAACTATTATAGTCTTTTTATTTATGGCAGACTGGCGCACAACAGTTATTGTTGCCATCATTATTCCTCTTTCCTTATTGTTTGCATTTATGTGTATGCGACTGAAAGGAATGACAGCCAACCTGCTGTCAATGGGCGCTGTGGATTTTGGTATTATTATAGATGGAGCCGTCGTAATGGTGGAAGGGCTTTTTGTCGTGCTCGATAGTAAAGCAAAGGAAGTTGGGATGGAAAAATTCAACCGTCTTGCTAAGCTTGGAATATTTAAGAATACGGGTATTGAGATGGGGAAAGCAATTTTCTTCTCTAAATTAATTATCATCACTTGTTTGTTTCCAATATTTGCATTTCAGAAAGTAGAAGGCAAAATGTTTTCCCCATTGGCTTATACGTTAGGTTTTGCGTTGCTCGGTGCATTAATTTATACTCTTACTTTAGTTCCTGCTTTGGCAAGTATTCTTCTCAAAAAGAATGTAAAAGAAAAACATAATCCTATTGTTTTGTTTTTTGAGAACGGTGTACGCAGGATGTTTAACGTTACTTATAAGTTTAAGAAATTGAGTTTAGCAGTTGCCATATTTATTATGTCAATCACTTTTTTCTCTGCCCGGTTTTTAGGCAGCGAGTTCTTGCCACAACTTAATGAAGGAGCCTTATGGGTAACAGTGCAATTGCCAATGTATGTATCGCTTGATAATGCAGTAAAGATTACTGATAAGATGCGTGGCATATTAGCCACTTTCCCGGAGGTAAAACAAACTTTATCGCAGGTAGGGAGAACCAATGACGGCACAGACCCTAAAGGTTTTTTCAACGTACAGATTCAGGTAGATTTGTATCCTCATAAAGAATGGAAACGACAAATAACGCAGGAAGAAATAATTGCTGAAATGGGAGAAAAGCTTAGTTGTTTCCCCGGTATCATATTTAATTTTTCGCAGCCAATTATTGATAATGTAGCGGAAGCAGTTGCCGGGGTACCTGCATCAATGGCGGTTAAGATATACGGTCCCAACTTTCAGGTTATCGATAATAAAGCGGATTCAATAGTAAATATTTTAAAGACAATTAAAGGTGTTGATGATTTGGGAGTGCTCCGTAATCTGGGTCAACCTGAGTTTCGCATTGAGCTCGACCAGAGTAAAATGGCGCTGTATGGCGTTAATACTGCCGATGCGCAAGCAGTTATTGAAATGGCTCTGGGAGGAAAAGCTGCCACTACTTTATACGAAGACGAACGACGTTTTGATATCCGTGTTCGTTATCAAAAAGAATTCAGAGATGATGAATATAAAGTGCAAAACTTAATGGTTCCTGCTATGGATGGAGCAAAAATTCCTATTAAAGAAATAGCAGAGATTAAATCCATTACTGGCCCGGCATTTATATATCGTGAAAACAATCTTCGATATATAGCAGTCAAGTTTTCTGTCCGTGGTCGCGATTTGGGAAGCACTATTGCCGAAGCTCAACAAAAAGTAGGTGCTAAAATAAAACTTGCCAAAGGATATTCTATTTCGTGGAACGGTGAATTTGAAAACCAGAAACGAGCTACAGAAACACTATCAAGCGTTGTACCGATATGTTTATTGGTAATATTCCTTATTTTATTCATCACTTTCGGTAATGTTAAAGATGCATTTCTGGTTATACTAAATGTTCCATTTGCATTAATTGGCGGAATATTAGCATTGCATCTTACCGGAATAAATTTCAGTATCTCTGCAGGTATTGGTTTCATTGCGTTATTCGGTGTCTGTATTCAGAACGGAGTAATCCTTGTATCGGTATTCAGAAAGAATCTGGAGAATCATATGCATCTGGATGAAGCAATATTGGAAGGAGTGATTTCACGTGTTCGCCCTGTTGTGATGACAGCGTTGATGGCTGCCATAGGGTTATTGCCAGCTGCAATATCAACAGGCATTGGGTCCGAAACTCAAAAGCCACTTGCAATAGTTGTTATCGGGGGATTAATAACCTGTACTGTCTTAACATTATTGATTTTGCCTATTATCTATTCGATGTTTTATTTATTGATGCATAATAGAGCAAATAGAAAACTACTTAAAAAGATTGGGGCGGTGAGCTAGCGTTTTTCATAGTTTGGTTTGTTTCGCTGGTTTGTCAGCTCCTTTGCGCCTCGTATTAATTTACGGGGCGTTTTTTATATTAATAAAGCTCAATGTAGTTGATGTTGAAGAAGTCAGAAGATTGGGTAGTGGAATAAAAACATAAATGGAAAGAGCTAAAACTATTTACCATTTCTCTTTCAATACTTTTTTATCTTTAAAATAAATATACCTTTGACAACTTATAAATGAATTAATATCACATTTAT
>CAIRRW010000469.1 GCA_903881065.1 uncultured Bacteroidota bacterium | reverse complement strand
GAACTTCACAGGATAAAATATATGAATGGGAATCATATATTAAAAAATAAAGAAACGAGAACCCTGATTTCTTCAACGTAATTTTTCTATTTACTATTAATTAATTTTATTAATAGTAATTACAGGATGAAGTTCGACACCGTTTTGGTTGCCTCCTGTACCATGGTTACTTTTGTCGTGAAATAATATACCAGTAATTTCAAATGTACCGTGCGACCAGATAAGTTCGTCATTGTATTTTTCCATCCATTCGTTTCTTGTTTTTCTGAACATATCAAGATACTTTTTATCAGTCATTTTGGTAATATCACAATCGGGATTAGGAATTTCGGCTACCAAGTGTAACGATGCATCTTTTTCATCCATTAATTCAATATGTATATCACCATCTGTTTCGGTATCTACAAAAGCTATTTTGCCCTGCACAGTATATACCTGAAACTCATCGGGCTGCCTTGGATTATCCTTTGCCAGCGACCACCCTTTTATTTTTTTCATATTTAGTATTTCAGCAAAACTTATAGTCATAGGAGTAAAGTTAATAGAGGCAGAAGTTTTATCCTGTAAGGTTTTTACTTCCCATCGTTGTTCGCCTGTGCAGTTTACAGTTTGTAAAGGGTATTTATTAAAGCTACTGGCACCTATTAATACTATTACAAGCAGTACACATGCAAACACAATGTTGGTTACTTGTTTTTTTATCGATTTCATTGCTTTTGTGTTTCTTTACTTATTCTCTTACGTTTTTGATTACCTTTTTTTATTTATTCCACCACCACTTTCCTGTTCACTACATTTTTATTTTCATGTTCAATACTTACGAAGTAAATACCAGGTTTCATTTCCGCTTTTTCTATAACAAGTTGTCTGCCTGTAAACTTAATTGTTTCAATTTCTTTTCCAACTATATCCGTTATTTTTATTATTGTATTCAGTTGTTCTTCTGCAAAAACAATGTTTGTTTGTGAATCGAATGGATTTGGAAACACTGTTATATCTGATGTTTGGTTTAGTTCGCTTATTCCTGATGAAACAGCACTTACACGGTATGCAATAGAATTAGAGTTAGTAGTATCTACACCATAACCTGCAATATATTGTCCGTTGTATGACATACAACTTGCAGCAGAAACCTTAATAGAGCCTGTAGATAAAGCTAAAACAGTATGTATGTATGTATTCAAATTTTGCAAACCTCCGGCAGATGTCCAGATAAAAGGTGTTTGAGGGTCACCGAAAAGTGCACCGTCAAACCAACCTACAGCTATAGTTCCATTGGCATTTATCCCTGATACATAACCTGTACCTGTATTTGGTAAACTTCCTAAATTAATTACACCTGTAGGTCTGCTCCATAGCCATGGTTGATTATTGTTGGCATAATCGCCATAACCACCTATCCATACACCGTTAGCCGAAACAACGCTGCATTCGCCCAACTGATTATAATCGTCAGCAGCACTTAATGTAGTATCTATAAGTAAATATTTATTACGAAAATATCCGCCGGCAGGGTTTTTTAGCCATACAGCCGATTTCCATGGCCCATTAAAATCCTGCCAGCCTACCACCAGTTTCCCGTCATAACTTGCTGCATTGGCACGTGTACTTGCATGAATGCTGTCGTGCAGGCTTCCCAAATCCATTATTCCTTCTGCCTGATTCCATGCTACAGCATGCGCATACGCATGTCCTCCGGCAGTATCTGCCCACGATAAACCTACCACTGTATTACCATCGCCTGATATGCCAAAGCCACCACCAACAGTACCGTCAACTACAAAACCTAAACTACCGATAACATTCCATTGGTGTGTTGTTTGATTATAATACGACATTTCGGCACCTGACGCACCATAGCTGGTTCCGCATAAAAAGTTTCCATCATCCGAAAAACCTGCCTTACTACCTATTCCATTTCCAGGTGCAAGTCCTCCAATATTTACAGTAATTGTTGAATCCGGTTTCCAGATGGAGTAAGGACCTGCCTGAGCTAAATAGCCTGCTACCAAGCCTTGATTGGACACCCCTGTGGGTTGAAACAATTGGTTTTTAACTATAAACTGTCCATAAATAAAATTAAGCGAAAGAAGGTAAATTGGAATTGTGAGTAATAGTTTTTTCATTTTGTTTCTTTTTCTTTTTACCTACTCTTTTCAGTTTTCGGTTCCCCTGTATTTATATTAAATTAAAACTTACAAATTTAAAATATATTTTATCAAATAAGCTACAGCTACTGAAACTACTAAACTTATAGCTACTGCCAAACGATAAAAGTTTGTTCTGCCACCCATTAGTTTCCATTCCTTTTTACCTGTTTCCGAAACTATTTTATTCAACTCTTTTCTGGCATATATTGCCATTATAACAAAGGAAAGGATAAACAGTACACCCCATATTATTAATATTAGATTCATGGTTTTAATTATTTTTCTTTAATTCTTCATGTTCTTTTTACCTGCTTTGTTCAGTTTTCGGTTTCCCTGTGTATGTTTTTATAAAGCAAAGCTAACAATTAAAGAACCATTGACAATTGTTTTTTAATGCTAAATAACTTGGCTTAAAACCTTAAACAGTTGAAGTTAATTTAAATAGTGGTGACACCACCACTTAATAATTGGCACGAGTTAAACAGATTCGCGATTGCGGGATAAAAAACACCTGCTTCGTTTCTGCCAAATTACCTTGAAGACCAACATTGGCTAAGATAGAAAAATTGCAAAGTCATCACAACGATTAAAAAAAGAGCCTGTCTCTAAAAAGAAACAGACTCTTTCTGTTGATTTAACAAAGCTTTGGAAATTACTTATCCTACTTTATTCAAAATCATTACCTGTGGAGCACCAATAACACCAAGCTTTTCCATTGTAGCTCTCAGGTCGGGGTTAGCAATAAAAGCCTTGATAGCCTCTACACTTGGCACTTCTGTAATTACAGTAACCATGTTTGGCTTATCAGCTGCGCGATAAAGACCAGTTACTTTAACGCCCATTGCTGTGCGGTTTGCGGCATCGCCATCGAAGCCTTTTTTCCACACTTCATAATCTTTTACTTCATGTGATAAAATTGTAGTTACCATTTTAATTGTTTTTAGGGTTTATAAATTATTTAAATACAATAGTACATATAAATAATGGATGTTCAGTTTTTAAAATTTTATTAATAACCTTTCGCCGTTGGTGTTTTCACTAACAACCTTTGATACTTAATTTAACTTTTCCTTTCAGAACGTTCGCAGGTGAAAAAACACCAGCGAAGGCAGTGTTTCGGATAACTTGCAAGGAACAACAACAAGGGCTTAAAAACTTATCGTTACGTTATAATATATGGAGCTATTTAAATTATGAACTTATTGTAATGCGCGAATACTGCGTTATAGTGTATTATAAAATAGAAGGCTGGATTTAATTTCTTTTTAAAATCAAACTATTTACCTCAATTGCTGTTGGTATTTACCAGTGGAGCTACTCGTTTTCCTATTAGTTCTATTGAATTCATCAGCTTTGAATGCGGCAAGGCAGCGTTATCCATCTGAAATGTAAAGCGTGAAATGCCGCCGAGTGATGCACTGTGACGAAGTATTTTAGCAGCAACTTCTTCCGGATTTCCTACCAGCAATGCACCCAAAGCGCCATTCTGAGCATCAAATCGGGTAGGGCTAACGGGTGGCCAGCCGCGCTCTTTACCTATACGTGTAAATGTTTCGGCATAGCCCGGATAATAATCTTCGATTGCTTTTTCTTTTGTTTCGGCAACATATCCGAGTGAGTGCAAGCCTACTTTTAACTGTTCGGGTGCGAAGCCTGCTCTTTTCCCTGTTTCTCTGTAAAGGTCAATTAGCGGGCGAAAGCGATGTGTTTCTCCACCTATTACTGCTACCATTAATGGCAAGCCTAATGCTCCTGCACGTATAAATGATTCGGGTGTGCCGCCTACGCCAAGCCATATAGGTAACGGGTTTTGGATAGGGCGTGGATATATTGCCTGATTATGAAGTGCTGCACGGAATTTGCCCGACCAGTTTACAATTTCATTTGCTCTGATGGTTAACAACAGGTTAAGTTTTTCGGAAAACAATTCATCATAATCATTTAAATTTAAGCCAAAGAGAGGAAACGATTCGGTGAATGAACCCCGCCCAACAACTATTTCGGCGCGCCCCTGCGAAACCAAATCGAGTGTGGCAAAGCTTTGAAATACACGTACCGGGTCGGCGGCACTAAGCACAGTAACTGCACTGGTAAGCCGTATATTTTTAGTGCGTGCAGCAGCAGCAGCAAGCAATACAGCAGGTGCCGAATCGAGAAACTCTTTACGATGATGTTCGCCGATGCCGAATACATCCAGTCCTGATTTATCTGCATGTTCTATCCGTTCGAGCAGTGCAGATATTGCATTCATGCTGTTGGCAGCTGTTGCAGCAGTATTGCTCATTTGGGCAGCAGCAAAACTATCTATTCCTATTTCCATACATTTTATATTCTATTCTTTATAGCCGACAAAGGTAAACTTAATTGCTTAGTTGTGATTTGGTTTTATCCCTTAAATAACTGCCTATACAGCTGCGTGGGCTTGAGTACTTTTAATAACAAGGCACTTTAAATAAAAAATATATTTAGTTGGCTTTATAACAAAGAAGAGCAGGAGGGAAGTGCTATGTGTAGCACGCAAACGCGAGTTTTCAACTCGTGTTTATTATTTGAAAGCGTCTCGCATTTATGTTTGTAGCAAGATGCTACTTAATAATCGGCACAGGTGAAACATACCTGCGCCAGCCGGGGATGCTATGCTTAACTTGGAATGTCAGTATCGATTTTTCCCTCACTTGCAGGTAAAATGCGGTATGTTTTAATGAGGTCTTCTATCAGGTAAGTATTGTAATTATAAAACCGTCTTGCAATATGATCGAAACTATAACCCTGCTTTATTGCTTTAACTATTCTTGACACAATACTTTTTTCGGTAACAGGAAGTTGTAATTCATAGTCATCAGCTATCTGTTTTACTGCAGGTATCGAACAGTTGAATTTTTCGCTTATTTCCTGCTCTTTACATCCATCTGTTATATCATTAATAATACGCATCCGGTAGGCAGGTGTTAAGGTACGGTCAGTAAGTTTTTCTTCTTCTTCTGTTATCAGTACACCTGTACTTAATTTGGCAAGCACATCCATATCACTGTTTGTGTATTTTCTTTTTTTAGTACCGAAATAGTAGCTTAGCGCATCGGTAAAATTATTTTGCCGCTGCCAAGGCCCTATGTTTTTAAGGTATCCACTATGACCATAAAAGTAGTAATCATTATTATGTTTTGATACGAAGAAATTAATACCGAGCTCATTGCATTTCTGTTTTAACACTTCAGGGTCAGTATATTTTTCCTGCAATTTCTTTACAAAATCCACATTCCTTGTTTTAAGCTCCGGCAGTAGTTTATCATTTTTCAAAAGCTTATCTATAAGGTCAATATCGATTTGCAACGTTTTTGAAATTTCAAAACTATTTTTCCCTTTTCTATACAGATGTTTTATAAATGCAACTAAATATTCGGCAGCAGCTTTTTCTTTATCGTAAGTATCATACATTATTTTGATTTTAGTTGGTTAAAAAATAACTGATGTTATACATTGCAAGTATTTTTATTTTTACAAAAGTACCTCTAATAACAAGGCACTTTAAATAAAAGATTTATTTGGTTAGTTTTATAACAAAGCAGAGCAGGAGGGAAGTACTTTGTGTAATAGTGAGGACACCACTTTATAATAGTCACGAGTGAAGACACTTACGCCAGCAGGGGATTTGTTTATGGTTTACGTCTACCCGCAAATGTGAGTTTTCAACTTGTGTTTATTATTTGAAAGCGTCTCGTTTTTAGGTTTGTAGCTAGATGCTACTTAATAATCGGCACTAGAGAGGACACTTCGCGCCTGCCTGCACACTCACACCTGCAGGGAATCACTGGAAATTACTGTATTTAACCGGCAACTATTTTCTTTACCCCTTCGGTATAAGTTGTTGGTTTAAAATTAAATCGCTTTTCAAACTTTGTGGAATCAAAATAATAATCTCTGTCATATTGATACATCATTTCCGGCATTTCGCGCATCAGAGGCATAAACAAACCAAGCAACCGAATCATAAACATTGGTAATACCATCATTTTTTTGTTGGTATTCATTTCCTTGTTAAACAGTGCTAACCACTCTCTGCCAGTCAATTTATTTTTATCACTTGGCAAATGCCATACCTGATTATAAGCATCGGGCGTATTGCCTAATAAAGCTGTGGCTTTAGCTGCATCGGGTGTATATATAAACGAATGTTTTTTATCAGCATTTATAAGCCAATTGGCACTTTTCCCCTTTTTAATATTTTTATAAATCAGTTCAATCAATATGCTGTTATTATTATCAGGACCATAAAAATCGGGAGCACGCGCTATCAGTGCATTCAACTTACCTGACTTCGTTTCATTCATTAACATTTCTGCTATCTCCCTGCGAACTTTCCCTTTATTGCTTGGCGGATTTAAAACGGCATCCTCTGTTATATGTCCTATGCTATTAATATCATACATGTATATATTGTCGAAAAAAACAAGTTTGGCATTGTGTTTTTTACATGCTGCTATGGTATCTTTCATAAGTTTTGGCCACTTCTGTTTCCATACATTTATATTATACTCGAAACCTACCACCAGATATACTATTTCCGAACCCATTATTGCCTTATCCACTTGTGCGGCATCCGAGAGGTCGGCAGGAAATAATTCATCATCATCATTTACCTTTTTTGGATTGCGGCTTACCAATCGTATTTTATCAGTATAGCTTTTTAATTCTTTTGCTAATACACTGCCTATTGTTCCATTTGCACCTAATATTGTCTGCATATTATTTTATTTAATTTTATTATGAGCTGCAAAAGTATATCATTATTCTAACGTAGAATTTTATTTTCCGGTGAGTTGTAAAATTACTTTGTTGATTTGTAATATAAACTAACTGAATTGCTGCTTACTGAAATCGAAAATCTATAATATCATTTGCCTTTGAAGTTCGTTTTTTATTTTTCAGATTATTTAATCTTCCTGCTCTTTACGGTTTTCGGTTGCCCCGTTTTTATTTTTATAGTGTTATTAACATGCTTCTTTATAATAGTCATGAGTGAAGACACTTACGCCAGCAGGGGATTTGTTTATGGTTTAAGTCTACCCGAAAACGCGAGTTTTCAACTCGTGTTTATTATTTGAAAGCGTCTCGCTTTTATGTTTGTAGCAAGATGCTACTTAATAATCGGCACGAGTGAGGATACTTCGCGCCTGCCTGCACACTAGCGCTGGCGGGTAACTTGCACGCAACACCAGCAAGG
>CAIRRW010000468.1 GCA_903881065.1 uncultured Bacteroidota bacterium | reverse complement strand
TTGACCTTTAATAAAGTTACATATATTTACAGCGCAATAGCTGAAAAGACAACAACTACAAGACATTATATATATTACACTCATTATTAGACATTAAGTAGCCGGATGGAGAAATCATTTACAAAAGTATGGGAGAATTGTCTCTCTGTAATAAAAGACAACGTTAGCACACAAAGTTTCAAAACATGGTTTGAACCTATAAAACCAATTAAATTAAGCAATAGCATACTTACACTTCAAGTTCCTAGTCAATTTTTTTACGAATGGTTAGAGGAACATTACATTACTTTATTAAAGAAAACTATTAAGAAAGAATTAGGTAACGAAGGGCGACTTGAATATAGTATTATAATGGAAAACAGTTTTAACAACAGTTCCAAACCATTTACTGTAAAAATTCCAACTAATAATAAAAAGGAATTAAAAAACCCATCAGTTTCCATGCCAATTGATTTGGGTAGTAATAACGGGATACGGAACCCTTTTGTAATTCCTGGTCTAAAAAAAGTAAATGTTGAATCTCAATTAAATTCTAATTATTCATTTGAAAATTTTATTGAAGGCGATTGCAATCGTCTAGCAAGATCAGCTGGGTATGCGGTTTCTAATAAACCTGGAGGCACTTCTTTTAATCCATTGTTAATATACGGAGGCGTTGGTTTGGGGAAGACTCATTTATCTCATGCAATTGGTATTCAAATAAAAAATAATTTCTCAAACAAAACTGTTCTTTATGTTTCTTCCGAAAAATTCACTCAACAATATATAGATTCCGTAAGAAATAATAATCAAAATGACTTTATTCATTTTTATCAAATGATTGATGTTTTGATTATTGACGACGTACAGTACTTTGCTGGTAAGGAAAAAACTCAGGATGTATTCTTTCACATTTTTAATCATTTGCATCAGTCTGGCAAGCAAATTATTTTAACTGCAGATAAACCACCGGTTGAGATGCAAGGCTTTGAACAACGTTTGCTTTCACGATTTAAATGGGGCCTTGCTGCTGACTTACAAAATCCTGGATTAGAAACCAGAATAGCCATTTTAGAAAAAAAGGTTTACGCTGATGGAATTGATATTCCTAAAGATGTAATAGAATATCTTGCTTATAGTATTTCTACCAATGTTCGTGAATTGGAAGGTGCTTTAATATCATTGCTTGCTCAATCATCAATGAATAAAAAGACAATTACTATTGACCTTGCAAGACAAATGATTGACAAATTTGTTAAAAATACTGCTCGCGAAGTTTCTATTGATTATATACAAAAAGTGGTTTGTGATTATTTCGAATTGCCATTGGAATTATTAAAATCCAAAACACGAAAACGCGAAGTGGTACAGGCTCGCCAAATAGCAATGTATTTTGCAAAAAGTATGACTAAGTCTTCTCTGGCTACAATCGGTTTGCATTGTGGAGGAAAAGATCACGCTACAGTTCTACATGCCTGCAAAACTGTTAATAATTTAATGGACACGGATAAAAGATTTAAAACATACATTGAAGATTTGAATAAAAAGATAACCATTCAATAAAATAAGAAATCATAAAACAAAAATAGGAATCAGAAAACTGGTTCCTATTTTTATTTTAGAGAACTAATACCTAAATAATGACAAAAATTCTAATGGTTTGCCTTGGTAACATTTGCCGATCGCCTCTTGCCGAAGGTATTCTTAGAGAAAAAACAAAAAAACTTAGTGTTAATTTAACTATTGACTCTGCAGGAACATCAAACTATCATGTTGGAGAACACCCTGACAAACGTACGATTGAGAATGCATTTAAACACAATGTTGATATTTCAAAGTTAAAAGCAAGGCAATTCTCCTTGAATGATTTTGATAATTTTGATTTGATATTTGTTATGGATAGCTCTAACTATTCTGATATTATATCATTAGCAAGGAATAATGATGATAAAGAGAAAGTGGAGATGATTTTAAATCGTGTTTATCCAAATGCTAACATATCCGTTCCCGATCCCTATTTTGGCGTAGAACAGGGTTTTGAAAATGTATTTACTATTCTTAATAATGCTTGTGAAATAATTGTGAACTCTTTAATTGAATCCTTATAAAAACATAAAATGACTAAAAAAGGAAAATTGTTTTTAATTCCTACTTCTCTTGGAGATGAATGCGAAACTGTTGATATTATTCCCATAAAAATTAATCAATTAATTAATACAATTGATGAATATATTGTTGAAAATGAAAAATCAGCTCGGTATTATTTGAAAAGAATGGGTATTAAGACACCTTTGCAAGAAATCATTCTGCACCCCCTTAATCAACATACAAATTCAAATGAGATTTCCAGTTATTTAAACTCTATTGACAAAGGTAAAAACATAGGAATTATTTCTGAGGCTGGCTGTCCGGCAATAGCTGACCCAGGATCAGAAGTTGTAAAAATAGCACATCGTAAAAATATTAATATCGTTCCATTAGTTGGGCCTTCTTCTATATTGTTGGCATTAATGGCAAGTGGATTTAACGGACAAAATTTTACATTTAATGGATACCTTCCAAAGGAAAGAGGAGAAAGGATTACTAAGATAAAGGACTTAGAAAAGCAGGCACAAAAAAAGAATCAAACTCAGATTTTTATAGAAACGCCATATCGTAATATGCATCTACTAGAAGACATTGTAGGAAATTGTGCAGGTTTGACTATGTTATGTATTGCTTGTGACATTACTCTTCCTACTGAATTTATAAAAACTAAAAGTATAAATGACTGGAAAAAACAAATGCCAGACATTAATAAAAAGCCGGCAATTTTTCTCATCTATAAGTAAAATGTTATACTCGTTTCTCGATTTGATACCGATTTCTATCATTTGAATTTCTGGATATTAGCTCCCCTAAAAAACCAGCAAGAAATAATTGTGTTCCAATAATCATAGCAGCCAATGCAAGATAAAATAATGGTTTGGCGGGCGTACTTACGGGTATCGATGCGGGAAAAAATCTCCCGGATCTCCTTGCGATCGTCATCGGTGCAGAAGTCGGTAAAATCGTGTTCC